>JBCBHI010000045.1:0-13590 GCA_038525885.1 Bacteroidota bacterium | reverse complement strand
CTGTTCCACTACGGGGGCGGTATGATCTTCGGGCCTGACGGCAAGCTGTACATCGCCACCGGGGAGCGCAACTTCTACGAGCACCAGAACCCGCCCTTGCCTACGGCACAGGATGTGGCCGACCCCAGGGGCAAGGTATTCCGCTTCAATGCTGACGGTTCCATTCCTGAGGACAACCCTGACTTTGGACCAGGTGCCGTACCCGGCCTCTATGGTTTGGGCATCCGGGCTACCCAAGGGCTTACCTTGCACCCCACTACCGGAGACCTTTGGTTTAGTGAGCACGGTACCCACCAGGGCGATGAGCTTAATATCCTGCAACCGGGTGGCAACTACGGCTGGCCCTACCGCACCTCAGGCCGCTACCGCACAGACTACGATCCGCAGGAGCCCGAGGGGCTGGAATTTGTAGCTCCCATCCACGTCTGGAACCAAACCGTAGCACCCACAGGCCTTACCTTTTACACCGGGCGGGCATTCCCCCAGTGGCAAGGCGATATTCTGGTACCGGGCTTAAGCCGGGGAAACCTCTGGCGCATACAGCTGGAAGGCAATACCGTGGTAGGCCAGGAAGAGCTATTTGTTGACCAGCGCACCCGCCTACGTAAAGTAGTGCAGTCGCCACGTGGAGTCCTTTACCTCCTTACTGATGAGGACAACGGCCGTGTAGTACGGGTAGTGAATAAGGACTAAGGTCCCCGCTGGCTGAGTAGATGCAAAAGCAAAAGGACTGCTGTCTCATAATGGAGTGGAAAATTCGGCTCACCAAATTAATTTGGAGCTAAAAATCCTTGTCGAGCGCGACCCCGGCCCTACTCAAGGAAAGGTGGCCGGAGTTGGACTCGCACACGAGCCGGAAAGGGTTTTACCTCATCGGAAGCCCCACAATAGCACGCTAGAGGTGTTTTTCTTGCCGCTGGGGTCGCACACGACTGAGGTTTTAACCCCTTCACCCTCCGGGAGCTTCCCCTGTTTAGGGGAAGCAATATCCAAAGATTCTTCGGCTGCAAAATTGTATTATCACCTTAGGAGACAGCCTCTCAATGGGAGATACTGAAAACTCAGTATCAAATCACGATGGGAGTCCAGTAAGCGACGACCTCTGCCTGACCGTGCAGATCTACCGGGTCAATTTTGAAGCGTTGGCCCTTCTTGATGGGGACTCCGGCACTGCTGATGGGGCACTTCATGTTCCAGGTATTCCGTTGCACGCAGACCCCAGCCACCAGGTGGTCGGACAGCGGGCCAGATCCAGAGGCTGAATAGATCAGCGCTTTCGCTTGCTGCAGGTTGTTTTTGATCTTCAGCATGACCGTGAGAAAACCATCCGTCTCCTTCACCACTTCCTGTCCCTGGGCGATGGGTTCCATAGGAAGCATTTTTGCCTTTATTCCTCCACCCGTAGGCACAAAGAACAAGGTGGTAGACATCTCACCGGATCTTTCTTCCCCTTGCGCAGTAGCTACCTTGTACTTCACTCCTTTTTGTACTGGCATGCAGAAGCATCCGTGGTACAACTTGGCTCCCGGATATAGTAGGTCCACCGAACAGCCTACTACATCCGTCATGGCGCCCCCGGACAATTGTTGTTGCCCCACTATGGCCCCCCATGACCCCGTTTTGCTTACATGGGCAGAACCCACCACAAAGCCGTTTCCGGTTGCCGTATACTCCGTATCCAGCTCTATAGGCTCATATTCCCGGAATAAGTTGGAGCCATGGAAATCTCCCAAAACCGTCTGAAAGGAATAGGAAGTGCCCGGATTGTGGAAGGTGCTCACAATGGGCGTAGTGAGGTTGGGCACCGGCAGGCAAAAGCTGGCATGGGTGATTACCTGTGAGCCGTCCACTTGAATAGAGGTGTGTTGGCTGCCTTGCACCGCTAGGTCCTCATGGTAGGCTTTCATGCCCCCAAAGCTTTGGGAGTTACTAGTCAGGTAGCCATGGGCGAATTGAAGGGAGTGTTCTTTTTTTGACATAACCGTTCTTGTTTTTGGGCCCCTCACGGGTGCCGTTGGGTTTTAATTGATTTGTTATGCTGCAAAGGTGGCGGTCATGCCCACGCGAAAACATTCGTATTAACCCGGCAATTTCCCTCCTCCCTGGTCCTGGGGATTACCTCTTCGGTTTCGCGACAAACGATGGCTTCCGTATTTACCCGGAGGGTGCTAGGTAATTGTATTGATTGCCTCTAGAAAGCTAATAGGGAAACATTTAGCCACCCCCCAAAGGTCACCCTGACGTAAGGCCTGCGCGGCGCGGAAGGACCTAGGTAGTTTCTGATGACCAACCCACCTCCTACCAGAAAACTCACCGAGAAACATTTGGCCTCACTTGTTCCCAGAGCGCGCGTACAAAGCCACCCTGAGACTTGGACCCTTTGCCGTGGATAGGGAGTTGCTTAGCAGTCTCCACCGAGGTACTTCGCTATCGCTCAGCATGACCTGGGAGGGTCATTTAGCACCCCTCAAAAGTCACCCTGACGTAAGGAAGGGCCTAGGTAGTTTCAGCGTTCCAAACCCACCTTCACCAGAAAACTCTCCGGGAATCATGGGCCTAACTTGCTCCCAACTGGTGGGTACAAACCACCTTGGGATCTGGGCACTTTGCTGTGGTTAGGGAGTTGTTTGGCAGTCTCGACCGAGGTACTTCGCTATCGCTCAGCATGACCTGGGAGGGTCGATTAGCCACCCCGAAAAGTCACCCTGACGTAAGGAAGGGCCTAGGTAATTATGGCTTACCAACCCACCTCCAACCAGACCACTCACCGAGAAACATTGGCCTCACTGCCCCAACGGGTGGGTACAAAGCCACCCTGAGACTTGGGCACTTTGCTGTGGTTAGGGAGTTGTATGGCAGTCGCCACCGAGGTACTTCGCTATCGCTCAGCATGACCTGGGAGGGTCATTTAGCCACCCCCAAAAGTCATATGGCTAGCACGGGTCTGACGGGGACGCCTAGTCCGGTCTTTCACAATGCAGATACCGGTCAGGACCCGTTTCCTCCTCACAACCGAATACCCTCTGGCATCTCGGGGCGCTGACTCCTGATAGCCACTATAAAACTTCATATCCTTGGCTGGTTACTGTCTGCTAAAAATTCACAAAGGCGATAGCTGAGATATGAGTATAAACAATTGAATGTCAATAGATTATTTATTGATTTCCTGATTTTTCTCATCAAATCGGGTCAAAACATTCCCTACTTTTGACACTAAACACCTGACCCTAAAAAGTATGACAACCCTACCGAGTAACGGAGTAGTGGCGGACACCACTGCCCAGGAATGGATGCAAAACTGGTCTCTGTTTGCTGAGCTATCCCAGCCTGATTATTTCTCACTGTTTACCCAACAATCAGGGCAAGAGGGATGCATCGGGCTTAACATGGAATTTGAGCAATATGTGAGTGCCATTAGCCCGGTAGGCAGTAAGCAACTCTGTATTCGGATGGGATGCGCGACCCCGAAGGGAGGGCAATTTGGATTGATACTTTACCCCGTCAATAACAACCAACAACGGAGTGGCAATTATTACCTGATCACCCAGTCTATGTATCGGCCCATTGATACCTTACCGACCCGGGGAATCATACATGTCACCCCCGGGAACAGATTACCCGATCAGCTTGGGGAACTATGGCGACTAGACTGGAACGATGCCTTGTTCACGCATACCCTGACGCCAGCTTGCTTTACTCTTCCCGTAAGCCAAAAGCTCATAAGAGGGTACAACTATCAGTTGCAGGAAATCATTGATACCTTGTTTCCGCCAGCTGATCACCCTTCTGGCGTAGTGAGCCATGTATATTTTATCCTGGCCCGGCACGGTCATGATCCTTTCGGGACGGAATCATCCAGCGGATGCTTTGGGTTGGTACTGCTATCTGGCTCTCAGCCACCCGATGAGTTGTTCAATCCTGAGATCAGCGATAGCCGGGAGTCTGGTTTTAGAGGCTCCTTCTATGATCTGGGTTCCCCCTGCCCGGATACCTGCCCACCTTTTGACGGCGGATTGTAACCATGGATTATTCGGTATACTATCCTCCTTTACTCTCATAATTTCCCACGTGTATTCCGCCCAGGAACTGCTCATCCTTTATTCGTCGGTGCCCACCGCTGTGCCCTTTTTCATTGGCTTGGCCAGGAGGAAAAAACTTGATCCTACCCAAAAACTGATTGTAGGCCTCAGCCTGGTCACCTTTGGGGTAGGAGCGTGGTCAGCCTTGCTGTGGCTTTCGCGGCAGAACAACCTCTTTCTGGGTCACTTCTATACGCCCATCCAGTACTTCCTCATTCTGGCGGTATATCGGCTCCAAATGCGAGACTATGTGCCGCGTCGATTTTTCCAGGTTTTACTTTGGGGTTTTCTGGTGTTTACCCTGGTCAATTCCCTTTGGATACAGCCCTTGGCCTCCCACAACTCCAACGCGAGAGCGCTAAGTGCGGTAGTGTTGGTTTTTCTCTCCTTAGGGTACTTTTTCCGTTTGGTGTACCGCCCTCACATGTTCCAGATTACCCGGATACCCATGTTTTGGTTCAATTCCGGGGTTTTCCTCTACTTTTTTACCACCCTTTTCATTTTTGTGGTCAGCAATTTCATTCAGCCCGACCATAACATCACCCTGCCTGCCTGGACCCTCCACAATGTCTTCATGTGGCTGTTCTTTGTGTTATCTTCTATTGCGGTAGGCATCTCTCCCAAAACCTCATGATCACCGATGCTGAATCCGTTTTGATGCCCATTTACCTCACGGTACTCTTCACGGTGCTGGTGGGGATAGGTACGGTCCTGTTTGTGGTCTACTACCTGCGCAGGCTGTACCTTCAAAAAACCCAACTCATTCAACTCAAGAGCGACCACCGTAAGCACTTGCTGGATGCGAGTATGCAAACCCAGGAACGCGAACGCGAGCGGATATCGCAAAACCTGCACGATGAGGTGGGGGCTTTACTCTCTACCATCAAGCTTTATTCCAGCCACTTGGGGGAGCTAAAGGACGCCCAAGCCCGGCAGAGTACGGTGGACAAAATCACCCATCTGGTGGATGATACCATCACTAATTTGCGAACCATCTCGCACGATTTGGCTCCGCAATTACTCAACCAATTTGGGCTAGCGGTATCGCTGGAGAAAATTGCCGAGCAGCTTAACCAGGCTCCCTCTGGGCCTGACTTCCTGTTGGAAAACAAAGTAGAGGATATGGAGTGGCCCACCACCACCGCGCTGCACCTGTACAGGCTTATTCAGGAGCTTATCAATAACACTTTGAAGCATGCCCAGGCACGGCAAATTAGCCTTTCTCTGCAGAGCGAATCATCCTTCATTCGTATTCACTATCAGGATGATGGTTTGGGTATGGCTGCCCCACCCGACCTGATGACCCAAAGCCAGCCCGGCCTTGGTTGGAAATCCATTGCCAGCCGGGTAGAACTTCTCAATGGAACGTTAAGCGTCCAAACCGCTCACCAGCAGGGGCTTAGTGTTCAGATAAGCCTGCCTGTGCCCAACGAGGTTTCTGTATAAATTTCCAGTATTCCGGTATCTTTATTTTGAGAAGTGAACCTACCTATGGATACGATCAAGATTTCTTTGGCAGACGATCATCTGCTTTTCAGAGAAGGGCTAGCTACCATCATTTCTTTTGTGCCCCACCTGTCGGTTATTCAGCAAGCTTCCGATGGTGAGGAGTTGATCGCACTTTTGGAAGAGGAGCTTCCCGACGTGGTCCTGCTCGACCTAAAAATGCCCCGGATGGATGGCATCCAGGCCACGGAAATCATCAAAGAGCGTTTTCCTTCGGTCAAAATCATCATCCTAACGATGCACCACCAGGAGGACTTTATTCTCCATATGCTGAACCTGGGCGTGAATGCCTATTTGTTTAAAAATGCTTCTACTCACGAAGTGAGAAAGGCGATAGAGTCCTGCCACACCAAGGGGTTTTACTTTGATGACACGATAAGCCAGGTGATGCTGAAGGGCCTGAAGAAGAAACACATTTCGAAGCCGCAGCTGGATGCTCAGGCCAATATTACGCCGCGTGAAGCAGAGGTCCTGGACCTGATTTGCCGGGAATACACTACCCCCGAAATTGCCGATAAGCTGTTTGTAAGCACCCGAACGGTGGAAACCCACCGGAAGAATCTATTGACGAAATTCAATGCAAAGAATACGGCCGGGCTCGTGATCCGGGCTATTAGTTTACAGCTCTTTGATTACCCTTTGGTATCGTAGGGAATTGACTTTGGCTTGTGGTAAATCAGGGGCCAAACGGGGACGCCTAGTCGGGTATCTGCGTTGTGAAGATACCCGTCTGACCCCTAGCACTGGGCCCCTGAAAAGCCCCTGTTGGCCTAAGAAGCCATTACTTCTTTGAACTGCATCTGGTGCAGCTGGGCATAGAAGCCGTCTTTGGCTAGCAACTCTTCGTGATTGCCGCTCTCCTTGATCTCGCCTTTGTCCAGCACCAGGATTTTCTCCGCTTTCTGGATGGTACTTAGTCGGTGGGCAATAACAATCGCCGTGCGGCCCTTCATCATCTTTTCAATTGCCGCCTGGATCATCTCCTCCGTTTCGGTGTCTACCGAAGAGGTGGCCTCGTCCAGTACCAGAATCTCTGGCTGGTATACCATGGCCCGCACAAAACTGATAAGTTGGCGCTGACCTACGGATAGGGTAGAGCCCCGCTCCTGTACGTTGTAGTCCAGCTGCCCCGGTAGCCGCTCAATGAACTTGCGGGCACCTACCAAATCAGCCGCTTCCCAAATCTGTTCGTCGGTGATGTCCGGATTGCCCAGCGTGATGTTTTGGCGGATGCTATCGCTAAAGAGGAACACATCCTGCAATACCACCCCAATGCGGCGGCGCAGCGCGCCCAAATCGTAGTCGTTTACGTCCGTACCGTCGATGGTGATGGTACCGCGGTTAATCTCGTAGAAGCGGCTCAGCAAGTTGATGATGGAGGACTTTCCGGCTCCGGTAGCGCCTACCAGCGCAATGGTTTTGCCACCCTCCACGGTGAAGTTGATATCCTTGAGTACGTACTCACGCTCTTTGTAGGCGAACCATACGTTTTTGAATTCCACGTTGCCTTTGAGAGTCTCTGGCTTTTGCTTGCCCTCGTCAGGAATGTGCTCGTCGTTATTGAGCAGATCCAACACGCGAGAGGCTGACACGATACCAAGCTGTAGGGTGTTGAAACGGTCGGCAATCATACGGATAGGCCGGAAGAACATCTGGATGAACATGATGAAGGCTACCAGCTCACCAAACTGTACGTTGCCCTGCAACACATTCCGCGCGCCTACCCATACCACCAAGCCGATGCCAATGGCCTGAATAACTTCGGCCACGGGGAAGTAAATGGAGTAGTACATCACAGAACGCAGGTTGGCTGATTTGTGCTCGTTGTTGATCTCCTTAAACTTCTCGTACTCCCGCTTTTCGGCCCCAAAAATCTGCACGATGTTCATGCCCGTGATGTGCTCCTGCACGTAGGTGTTCAGGTTGCTCACCGCGTTGCGCACATCCGTAAAGGCCGATTTGATTTTCTCCTTGAAGATGTAGGTACTGATGATCATCAGCGGCAGGGTAGCCAGGGTGATGAGCGTAAGCCGCCAGTCGATGTAGAACATGGCACCCAGAATGAAGATGATCTGCAGCAGATCGCCAATCATGGCCGCAATGCCCTGGCTAAATACGTCGTTGAGCGTTTCGATGTCGCTCACGTTGCGTGTCACCAGCTTACCGATGGGGGTATTGTCGAAAAACTTGAGGCGCAACCGCGTGATGTGGTTGAACAGCTTGATGCGGATATCGCGGATGATGTACTGGCCCATCCAGCCGCTAAGCCAGGTGTGCAGGTACTGCACCAGGGTTTGCACTACGGCAAAGCCCACTAAGACTAGCAACATGTAAAACAACCCCTCTGCATCACCCACGGCGATCTCTTGGTCTATGGTGCGCTGCACCAGAATAGGCCGGATAGGCGCCACTACGCCCAAGGCGATGGTGAGGAAAACCAAGCTGATAAACTGGCTCCGGTAGGGTTTTACAAACACGAATAGTTGGCGGATGATCTTAAAGTCGACGACCCGACCGGATGGTTTTTCTTTTTCCAAGGGACCTATGCTTGTTCGCGATTTTCAAAGATATGAGCCGGGTAGTCCACAGCCTCCAGGGTGAGCCCTTCGGCGGGAGCCGCACGTCCGGCGCGGTTGCGGTCTTTGCTTTCCAGTATCTGCCTAAATTCCTCTACGGTACAGCGGCCTAGACCTACTTCCCAAAGCGTGCCTACGATGGCCCGTACCATTCCCCGCAAAAACCTATTGGCACTAACGTAAAAGGTAAGAACCCCGTTCCCGGAATCAACCCATTCTGCCCGGGTGATGTTACAAATAAACGTTGAAACATCAGTCTTCACTTTGCTGAAACATTCGAAGTCCTCCCAATCCAGTAGATGAAGGGCGGCTTGGTTCATGACCGGCACGGCCAGGCTTTGGCCAAACAGGGTGGCGAACTCACGCTTGAAAGGGTCCTTCTGTGCGACTACCCGGTAGGCGTAGTGGCGCTGGGTGGCGGTAAACCGGGCATGAGCCTCTTCTGATACGGGCACTACCTGGTGAATAGCGATGTCGGGCGGAAGCATGCGGTTGAGTTTGTGGCCCGTCTCGTATGGGCTTAGTTCCTGCTCACTGTCCAGATGAAACCACTGCCGGCCGTGCACGCCGGCATCGGTGCGGCCGCTCAGGGTAATGCGGATCTCACCGGGTAAAAATTTGTTCAGAGTTTTCTCAAGTTCTCCTTGTATGGTGCGGCCGTTGGGCTGTACCTGCGAACCTACATACTGGGTGCCTGCATAGGAGACTTCGAAGAAATACCGCTGCGCCATGAGTGGCGAAGGTAGTGAGTTCTCCTGTAGGTTTTCAACCTGCCCCACCTGACTGAAGAGAATGCTGAACGCCAAATTTACCAGCCTTCTCCCTGCATCCTAAATGCCTGGGGAGGTATAACCAGTGCACAAGGGTAAAAAAGAAGGCCTGTTCCGAAATTCAGAACAGGCCTTTATCTAGCACCTCACCAGGAAAGTTCCTACCATAATAGATCCTTACCCCCGTGTTGATGTTGATCCGGTAGGTAACCCATCTCGAAGGCCTTTGAGTAAGGGCTTATTGGTACCTCCTTGTATAGCTTGAAGCTGCTGAGCAGGAAGTTGAGTGAATTGATTGGGGAATGCTGGAGCGTTACGCTTTTTCATGATTATTTGATTAAGAATTTTCATGCTTATTCTGCTGATATGTACGGACTTTATCAGGGATAGGGCTTGGGCTGCAGAGGGGTATTTGTTGCATATTTTGTTTTTGCAATTTTTCAATAAAAGGCCCCGCTGTCTACAATTTTCTGTTTTTGAGAATTTAAAATCTGCCTAAATGCTCGTTTGAGGTAGGTTTTAATTGCGGTCATATATCCCGCGTCCGTTTGCAACAAGACCCCCCGACGGCTTCTCCTGGTTCCTCTCAATTTCGAAGAACGCCCCGACACTGATTTGGGGCATATCTACATCGAAAACCACTGTAGGTTGGACGTCCCAAACCCTTGGAAATAGAGGGTATCACGGGACGTGGCAGCACGGCACCGAACCTTTGAGAGTTCGGTTTACCAATACATCTTTTTTGACACTTTCTATCATGAAAAACCTATTGAAAACCATGAAACGATTTTTATTAATCATCGCAATGCTGGGGCTAGCTGGGAGCTATAGCCTGGCTCAAGTAACTCAGAACGGCAATCTTTCGGTCAATGGTAACCGCATTGTGAACCAAAGTGGAGAAGCGGTGAGCTTCTCGGGGATGAGCTATTTTTGGAGTAACCAAGGTTGGGGTGCCGAGCGCTTTTACAATGCGCAGTCGGTAGCCTGGCTCAAGAATGATTGGGGTGCGAGCATCGTGCGGGCTGCCATGGGGGTAGAAGACGCAGGTGGCTACATTGACAATCCGGCCAATAATAAGGCCCGCGTACAGGCGGTGGTGGATGGTGCCATTGCCAACGATATGTACGTGATCATTGATTGGCACAGCCACCATGCGGAGTGGAATACGGCCGAGGCGGTTTCTTTCTTCCAGGAGATGGCGACCCTGTATGGCAATACGCCTAATGTGATCTATGAGATCTACAACGAACCACTACAGGTATCGTGGAGTGGAACCATCAAACCGTATGCGGAAACGGTGGTCAACGCGATCCGGGCTATCGACCCCGATAACCTGATCATCGTGGGTACGCCTACCTGGAGCCAGGATGTGGACCAAGCGGCCAACGACCCAATCAATAACACGAACATCGCCTATACTTTGCACTTCTACGCGGGTACGCACTTCCAAAGCCTGCGGGATAAGGCCAACTATGCCCTGAGCCAAGGGGTGGCGCTGATGGTGACGGAGTGGGGTACGGTAAATGCGAATGGTGACGGCGGGGTAGCACAGGCCTCTACGGATGCTTGGGTAGACTGGATGAAGGCCAATGACCTGACCAACTGTAACTGGTCGGTGCACGATAAGGTAGAGGGGGCTTCTGCCCTGCAGTCTGGTGCCAGCAGCAACGGTGGTTGGTCTGCGGGTGACCTTACGCCTTCGGGTACCAAGGTGAAGAGTATTATCTCTGGCTGGGGTGGTGGTTCCAGTGGTGGAGGTGATGGCGGAGACGGCGGGAGCGATGTCATTATCGGCCCCGGCGGTACTTATGTAGTGCCCGGTTCGGTAGAGGCCGAGAACTTCACGGTAGCTTCAGGCATACAGACGGAACCTTGTAGTGAGGGCGGCCTTAATGTAGGTTACATGGATGCGGGCGACTGGGTGTCTTATGACCTGGATGTGACGGAAGCGGGGGACTATGAGGTGAGCTACCGGGTAGCCAGCCGGAATGGCGGAGGTAGCATCCGCATGGAACAGAATGAGGGCACCACGGTTCTGGGCACCTTAAATGTGCCTAATACGGGTGGGTGGCAAACCTGGACCACTATTTCGCACACGGTAACACTGGCAGCGGGCCTGCAATCGGTGGCCATTGGCATACCCACTGGGGGCTACAATGTGAACTACATCACGTTTGCGAAGATAAACGGCAATGACCCGGGAAACGGCGGTTCCGGGCAAGTGATTGCCCGGATAGAGGCAGAGGACTACACGCATATGAGTGGCATACAGACTGAAAACTGCTCTGAGGGTGGACTCAATGTGGGCTGGATTGATGCGGGAGATTGGATGTCTTTTCATAATGTAAGTATTCCCAGTGCGGGTACTTACACCATCAGCTACCGGGTAGCTAGCCGCTATGGCGGTGGCTCGTTCAACTTTGAGGGCAACTCAGGGGCTACTAACTATGGGAATGTGAGCGTACCCAATACGGGTGGCTGGCAAAATTGGACTACGGTTTCACACACCGTCAATTTGCCCGCGGGTAGCCAGAATTTTGGCATCGGGGCTACAGGCGGTGGCTGGAATATCAACTGGTTCGAAATCACTAGCGGAGGTTCCGCCCGTGGCGGTCTGGAAACGGGAGGTCTTTCCTGGAATGGCCCTATTCCTAGCATATACCCCAATCCCGCGGTAGAGGATATCCACTTGGCTGGGTACGAAGGGGCGTTTGATCATGTACAGGTACTGAGTCTCAATAGCCAGCAGGTATTGGAGCAATCTCTGGCAGGTCGTGGTACAGAAACGCTATCGGTATCGGACCTGAAGCCAGGCGTATACCTGTTGCTTTTCTCTGGGGACCATCATTCGTATAGCACACGATTTATTAAGCAATAGCATCAATAGTAGAAAAAAGGTTTAATCAGTCCCGCGGGGTTTCCTCGCGGGATTGTTTTTTTGGCGGGTAGCTGGGAGTGGTTAGGAACTCAGGATGCCGATGTTCCTCTATGAGCGCCGGTAGGCGCTTTCAAATGAATGTTAAGCCAAGTCTACGAACGGTTAGGACCTTGCTTTGGCTGCGGCTCTGCATGCAGTCATTCATTTCATCCTCCATCAAAATTACGAGAGTGTATTCAATGAAAGATAATATTAGTGCCCCTCAAAGGCTTTGACTCCGGCCGCTACGCGGAAGTCTAGGTAGTTTTGCTCGGGAACGAGGGGGCAAGAATATAGATCGTTGTAGGCACAATAGGGGTTGTAGGCTTTGTTGAAATCGATCACTACGTGGTCATCTTGAATTTGGCTGATCAGGAGTTCCAGATAGCGCCCTCCTCCATAGCTATCAAACCCATTGGTTGCGTCTAGAAAAGGAAGAAACAAATGGTCGGCATAGGCACTTAAATGCCGTAAGTTCTGGCCTTGAAATACATCTAGCTTGTAATCGACGTCTTGATAGGTGAAATGTATCTCACCATATTTTTCATAAACGGGCTTTTGACCGGTAGTAGTGGTCATTTGGAATGGGAGCTGACCGGGGGTGCGGACGAAGCGGGCCTGAAACCGAAAGTCTTCTGAAATGGGGAAGAAGTCTAAGCCGGAAAATTGCTTACGGTCTCGCTTGGTCAGTGGTGAGTCTCTTTTGCTCCGAAACTCTTGGTTGATCTCAGTTTGCCACTCGGCAATCTCCTGTTGGTGGTCAACCTGAGCCCATGCGCTCCATGACAGGGCGAGGCTGATGCCTAAGGCGAGTATACGTTTCATAGCCATAAGATAGGGAGTCTGAGGATACTAGTGGAAGATAGAACCCGATTGGTCGGGTGCCGGGCAGGCCTGGCAACTTTTGCCTGAGGCCTACGGATGGTCCTCCTGGTGGGGAGAGCCAGAGAAGGTATAGTTGAAGTGGACCACCTGCATTTCGGAGGAGGGCTGGGTGCTCCTGTAAAATTCCAGGGCGTGGGCATCGATTGTCTCGGCAGGCACAAAAGCTTCCTCGTAGTTATGGGCTTGGCAGAAAGCCTGTAAGGCAGCCATTAGCTGTTTGCCGATGCCCTGGCGCTGGTGGGTGGTGGCTACGGCTACATCGTAGATGAAGGCAAGGGGCTTGGGGGAGTAGTATTGGTCTAGGGTATAGGCGGTGAGGCCGCCTATCACTTGGTGGCCCTGTACGGCCACGAATACGTGGAAGCCAGGCTTGGCGAGTACGGCCTGTAGGTGGGCAGGGGCGGGTAGCTGAAAGGGCTCCCTTTCGAAGACCTGCGCAAAGAGGAGGATGACCTCCTGAAACTGGGGCAGGTCCTGGGAGGATAAACGTAAAATGGTGGGTGAATTCATGGTCGGGGGTCGTTTTCCAGAATGGCATAACCGTAGGGTTGGCCCGCTACCGCAAGGCCGACCTGTTTTACAACATCGCTCCTACCCAGTGGGGCCATGGGTATGCCACCGAAGCCCTGCGCCGGGTCCTTGCCTTCGGGTTCGACACCCTGCAACTTCACCGGATAGAAGCTGGCGCCGCCGTAGACAACCTGGCCTCCCTCCGGGTTATGGAAAAGGCCGGAATGATCCGCGAAGGCCGACACCGCAAAATACTCCCCATACCCTCTGGCTGGAGCGACAACTACAGCTACGCCATTCTGGAAAACGACCCCCGGCCATGAATTCACCCACCATTTTACGTTTAT
>JBCBHI010000044.1:0-13853 GCA_038525885.1 Bacteroidota bacterium | reverse complement strand
CTTGGTTGCCCCCCGAAATGCCTAAGGTATAAGTGCCTTGGTTCGGGATGTGTACTACGTGGTTGTACACCTGCGGAATCTGCTCATAATAGCTATTGGCAAAGTACGCCGAAGTCAGAGGACCTACCGGGGTCGGTATGGTACCAAAGCCCGACGAACTTCCACTGGAACCTCCGTCTTTACCGCCGCCAGTATCGCCTCCGCCCAGGTCTCCACCACCGGGCCCTCCGCGACCAATGCCACCGCCACCTGGGCCACCAAAACCAGGGTCTCCGCCGCTAGGGTCACCAAATTTGGCTAGGGAGGGTGTGCTAGTACTTTGCGCTGGGTTGCCAAAGGGCGAGGCCGATAGGGCATTGGGTTCGGGAGCTAGCACCTTATCTGGTGAAGAAACGGGTTCCTGTGCCTGGGGAGTGCTGCTAGCAACTGCCGATTCGCTGGCCTCGCCAAAAGGACTGCTGGACAGCGTAGGCAGCTGGCTGCTCGTACGCGCAGTGGAAGCCTGCGGTACAATCGGCTCAATCACAATCCGTGAAATGGGCGCTTGCGGATCATCATATACCACGGGAGCGGCCAGCTCAATGGCGGTTTTTTCCACCACCTGCACGTCTGTATAGGTGGGTTCCTCCGCTCCGTCGGCAAAGGCCGATGCTTGGAACCGGATGCGCACTTGGTCCGCCTCCGTAGTCAAGGACAGGGTGGCTTTTACCGAAGGGTCCGGTAGTAAGATGCGGGCCTTGTGGCGGTTATTGATTGCCAGGGAT
The DNA here is from genome assembly GCA_038525885.1 of Bacteroidota bacterium. Classification (GTDB taxonomy): domain Bacteria; phylum Bacteroidota; class Bacteroidia; order Cytophagales; family Cyclobacteriaceae; genus DMST01. The sequence goes on along the minus strand of JBCBHI010000044.1, from coordinate 13,089 downwards.
TGCTCAAAATTGAAATCATTGGCCTGGGGCGAAACCGTTGCCTGTTCCTGTCCGGGAGTGGAATCCAAGGCCTGAAAATCACTTTCCGATACCGTCACGTACGCTCCATTCACCGCAAAGGGTACTTCCGTAGCGTAGGTAGTATCTAGTGGCTTCTCTATCCAGTTGCCGCAGCCAGAAGTAACCTGCTGGCCTTCGCAGAACAGCGTGGCGGGCGTGATGCCTACTTGCTCGGGCTCAAACCAACCTTCCTGCCCACGCTCAGTAAAGGAGAACGGAGAGGTGGCCATTAGCCGGATGGCATTGTACGTCTTATCATTTTTCTGCCATTGGCCTATTTTCAGCTGGGAGGTATCCGGTACCTCCGTGGCTCCCGCCGTCAGCGCCGCATAGGGATTGTACTCCCGCCAGGCCCCTTTGCTGTAGGTCAATACCTTGATATCCTGGATAGAATACCGGTGCGTCACCTGTTGTACTTGCTTGCCCCCTTTTACCGTACGTTTCGGTGGAATCAGGTCCGTATACCGCTCTGGCGGATGGTTCACCCCACCAATCTTATCTGCCACCTTGCCCGGTAGCAGGCCTTTGGTAAACTGAAAGTCGATGTAGGTATCCAGCGGTACCGTAGCGGCATCAAAAGCCGCTGTGGGGGCCGTAGGCAGGGTAAACGGCTGGGTGATATCCCCGTGTAGCTTTGCCAGCGAGAAGGTAGTGCCGGATAGCATGTGTATCCCTTTCACCAGCTCCTCGGCACGGTCGGGTAGGAGAGGAGCTACCGGAGTACGGTCCACCGTGCGGGATTTCTCCCACTTCAGTTTCACCTTAGCGCTGCGTTTTACCTTAATAGGACCTAGTCGTACCTTTCCAGACACCTCTATCTTGGCAAAAATCAGGAATGGCTTAGGAGCCTGCGCGCTCAGAATGCCGTAGAAGTCTACCGCCGCCTTGATGAAAAAGACCTTCACGTCCAGGCCACCACCGGCCTCTATGTAGCCGCCGAATTGCGGACGCTCAAAGCTGATGGCTCCGCCGATTTCCACAAAGAGCCAGGCCTTAACGTGGGCAGGCCCAAACTTCTTGTCGAAGCGGAATTCAGTCCTGGAACCCAACTCCAATCCTTTGGCAGAAAGTTGAAGGAAGGACTCTCCCGTGATCAAGGAAAGCATCCGGGAGGTGTTCGGATTTTCCTTGGTACCTGCATTAATGTACCAGGCGGAAGGATTGTTGAAGAAGAACCCGGCCTCAACCCGCGCCATCATTTCGGCAATCAGGCCACTGTTTTGCGGTAGCTTGAAGTCTGCTCCCATACCCAACTCCACCGAGTTGTCCCCAATGGCCAAGAAGGCGAAGAAGGGCGGTTCGGCCGTGGCATCCAGCTCCAACCGCTTACTGATTATCGATGCCTTACCCTCTAGAATGAATACGCTGGGCAAAGAGAGCAACAAGAACAAGCGGGTGGAGAGAATGGTACCGTCATCGCCCACCGTGGCAATGGTAGCTCCTGCTCCCAGCGATACCGGATTCTTGTAATTCTTAGTTTGTTCGGGACTGCTAAACTTGCTGATATCTACACCACGGGGCGGGTAAACGTAGTAATCGTACCAGGAGTCTTCGCCCGAGGTGAGCCCCACCGATTCCTTCTCGGCCACGTACCGGAAGCCCATCAGGCCGCGGATATCATAGACACCCAGCCCCGTTGAGGCAATGGGGATGGGTGTGGGAAGAGAAATCTCCGTATCGATCAGGAAAGCCGGGTGTTTGGGCATCAGGCGCATCTTGGCGCTGCCCGCTATCTTAGCCTTGGGCAAGGCCAGGTCAATCCCGCCCTGGAACTCCTGAGACTCCCCAGGCTGCGGAATGGATAGATACCCGTGGATGATCGCCAAGGTAGTTTGAGGCGTGCCGTTGGCCGGGATGATCAAGTCTACCTCAATCATCTTCATGCGGAAGAAAGCCTCGAAGGGGCCGTTATCCACCGAGTAGAAGAACTCCATGCCCTTGCCTCGGGCTTCCACACCCAAAGGCCCCAAGCCAATGGCGCCATCGAAGCCCCAGCGATGGTATTTCCGCACCCCCGTGCTGGTTTCCTCTTGGTAAGAGCCAAAGTTGATACCCGTGATGGCCACCCCCACTGGGCCTAGGTTCAGCGTAAAGTTGGCCGGAATCGGGATTTGTCCCCCTACGATTTCGATACTACCGTCGGAGTAGATACGGAGCTTATCTATTTCAATACTTTGGCCCTCCAGCAGCGTATCCATCACCGAGTTGGTGAATTTAATAGACCCCGCAGCCTCCACATAGAACTTCGAGTCCTCTTTGCCCACCGCTAAAGACTTGATGGTGATGTCCGCCACCTTAGGAATCGTAATGGGTTTAAACCCATCCTTCTCCGAGGCCGAGATACGGAAGTCGCCGTCTTCATCCAAGTGGCCTACAATGTCTATCTTGGCGTCTTCATTGTTGCCATCCTCTAAGCCGGGTATCTTGAGGTGGCCCGATATATTGGACTCTACTACCTTGCCCCGGCTGAAGGTAATGTCAAAAGACTTGAAGCCAATTTCAAAACCGTCCCCTCCCAGCTTTTTGATCAATTCCGGCTCCGTGGTACTATCAGGGTTTACTGCCTCCAGGGCAATTTGACCACTTACTCCCCCGGTACCTACCAGCATATTTCTGCCCACTATTTTCGCCGTCGTGCCAGGGTGATTGTCTTCACTATCAAACCATTTTTTGGGCAGCGTAACTGAGACTTCTTCCGCATAAACCCCCTTGAACGCATTCCCCCGTCCATCGGCCAAAGCTTCGGGAATACTTTGATCGGTACTTAAATCTACCTTCAAATTGGTGAAGCCAAGAATCAGCCCGGTATTCCCGATTACACTGGGAGTAAGACCAAAAGCTCCTAATCCTTCAAAGTCGAATCCGCCGGTAGAGGAGAAAGAAAATCGCCCGGCTGAGAATTTTAGCCTCGACGGAATATTGGGATCGGCGAGGACCTCACCTTGATCGTCTACTGGCTGCAACCATGATCTGGGAAATTCTAAAGCCAAATTGATGTCCTCAATCGCTGCCGCTACATAAGGGATCAAAGATTCTACAAAAGAGTCAAGCGAGAACGGTTCGGCCAGCCCGTCCATAAGTTGATTAAAGCGATCTTCAAAATCATCAAAGTCAAAATAATGAGTAAATAGAACCTCGATTAAATTGTAGTCATTCCCATTGGTTGTCAATTGTTCCAACAGGCTAGCCGTAGCCTCGGAAAATTCCAAAGTAGGATCAATGGATAGGGGAGTGGCAGGATTGACTTTTTGGTTAAAATCTGTGATAAAGGCTCCCAGAGGATCTGGGTCTTCTATCTCACCTATGTCAAAGAATTTGGTGATGAATTCTGACAAAAGATATTCTTCATCCATCCCGATTACTTCCAATATCATGCTAAATATGGAAGCTATGGAACCATCAAATTGACTAAAGTCAAAGTCTCGAATTCGTTCAAATATTTTCCATCGATATTCCAGACTGATATCTATCGCGGTATTATTGGCTGCGGTATAGTCAGGATTGAGCGATAATGCAAGTCCCTCAACTCCAGGTATTTCAATTTTGAGGAGTTTAGTAAGGATAAGAGTGAGCTGAATGTGATTGGTATTGTCAAATTCATCACGGAAAGAGTTAAAATCACGAAAGAATATATTCTCAAAAGCATCCTCTAATCCGTCTTTAAATACACCGAGGCTGTCTGGCAGATCGCTAGGCGATACCAGTACCCCCAAAGGGTTGTTATATGTTGCCATGAAAGTTCTTGAATAATGGGTGAGAAAAATTGAATTACAGCTTCAGCTTTGGGTCATCCTTGAGAGACCAGTAATCGTGTTTTTCCGTGTGAAGGTGGTCCTTATGACCTTGATTGCTATCAACTGTTAAAGTATTGGTTGGAAGCCCTGTGATTAGTCTCGGCTCTGCTCCCGATGTGCCACGATAATTTTGTGTGACCCCGTTTATCTGTATAGTGGTTTCTCCGATTATAATGCGTCTAAAACCCCAGCAATGTAAGCGGCGAATGAAATTTCTTTCATTATCCACATCTGGCAAGTAATCTGAGTCAAAAGCTTCCCCATTTACATGATTAGCACTTGGGAAGCATGAGCCATCAGCAAAAGCAAATCCCCCGCTTTCGATTACTTGGTCCGTTTCATGTAAAGCTCCAATTACCGCGGCTGCTAGCACTGGATTTGCGTATAACCTCAGTGTTCCGCTGTAAGTCATGGCATCATTACCATTAAGCTGAAAAGTAGAGGAAGTCAACGTTGGTTGTTCGTTGTTAACTAACCTAATCATAAAGATTTTTTGTTGGACCTCATTCAAGTAAGCACGCCAGACTTCCTCGTATTTTTTTAACGTACTATTCCAGACCCAGCCGTAGGTAGTTACATGTCGTAAATCATTTTGACGATGACTATTCTTGGCCCAAACATTAGTCACCGAATAGTAATTATTTTCATTACAGTCACTGTAGTCAGCAATTTGAGTCCAGTTATTTCCAATGCCGGCTACGTTTCCATACCTTCTTAATCGATCCGCAACAACTAGGTGAAATTTTCCTACCTCCCTGACTGTTTTGTTTCCATTAAATTCATGTTCATGGTAGAAATAGAAAACTTGTTTGTTATTGAAAGCAGTAGCTTCATCAGGACTATGACAATCTTGTTCTTGATCATCCGGGACCATTAAGGCAAAATCCAGATTGTCACTGATCTTTATATATCGATGATGATCTTGGCAAGTATTAAGGGTGCCTGTCTGGTTGGGCCCTTTAGCAATTTTGTAAATGTGAAATGCGATGTAATGTTCTAATTCAACTTGCCCCGTGCCGGTTTCATTTGGGTATCTATTCCGCATACTTACAGGAATATCCTTGGCATTTGCTTTAGAGCTAAAAAATTGACCATCACGGCTGTAGACGAAGATTTCTTCAGGAGTAGTATCGCGTGTGATCTGAGGGGTTTGGATGGTAAAATTAGCCGTGTTGGGATCAATACCCTGCAGACGGACCTTGAACTTGAAATACCGTACCCGATATTGGGAACCCGTAGGGCCTCGATTTTCGGTAAATTCTTCATTAAACTCTAGATGAATATATCGTTCGTGGCTATTGTCTAATCCGGTATGTGCTTTTAGTGCATTGAGCTCGGCATGCGTAAGACCTAATAGCAGGCAATTCTCCTTACCGTACTTGGTACTTGCTCCATCTTTCGATTTATAAAGATTAATGCTCGGAATATTAAAATCATCTTCAGTACCTCCATCAAATTTTCGGCAAAGAATCTTTAGCCGATGCTTCAGGCTATTCTTGTTGACTTTCCCTTTTATTTCCTTACCATTAAAGACTTTATTATTAAAGGATAAATCTTCAGGAAAAATGTAGGGGTAGAATTTTTTTCCGGAGGGCACACTTTCATCAATCATGGTAGTGCTAAAAAGCACTTTTTGCTCATCCCAAAAAGCTTCCTGCTTCATGATTACTTCATACCCCCCCAATCCATTGGCATGGTTTACAGGTTCTTTGATACAAACCGGATTCGGATTCAATACCGTTTTGTACGGATCATTTTCATAGGAACCCAATGAAGGCGTATCAATGGAAAGGAATGCGTTGTGATAGTACTGCTCCTCCCTCGGGAGTCTTGGATCATAATCCGATTCAAGTACCATTTTACCACGCAAATAGTACCCCTTGATATGATTTGCGATGCTTAACTTGGAGCTGGACGTACCCCCTACATTTCGGAATTTGAAACGTACATCTTTGGTCCAATCCCCAGATCGCTTTAGCCTTTTTAGGCGTTTCTTTACGTTTCCATTATAGTCTTTGACATTGGGTAGATAAAAGAGTGGTTCGGAATTATCATCAATTCTTAAGCGGAGGCGAAATTGATTATGGGTGGAATTCGTAGTCTGGGCAGCGTCAAAGTAGAGTAGAGGCCAGGATTGGGTAGCATACGGATGGCTCGTAGGAACACTAGTTCCATAGTGATACTGAATATCGTTTTCCTGCCCTGAGTGATAGTTGCCATAGGCATTATAGCTATGGCCTAAATCCCCCCTAATGTCAATGTAAACCCGATTTGAGGTATGAAACCATTCGATTAGCTTGGAATACAAATAGTGGGTGCTATTTACCGAAGTGTTAGTTGTCTCTCGGGTCCGGGTTCCGTCTGCGTTAGTAGTCCAATACTTTACACCCCGCCCAAATAAGCGGCCATAAAATGCTGCAGGGTCCATGAAGCTTAATATAGACTCGCGCCGTGCTGCTTCTTGTGATGCCGTTAGGCCAGTAGTTACTTCAATAGTATGCTCTGCCTTTCTTAGATAGCCAAAAGTGGGAGCAAAATCATTGGTTTTGGTAACTACCTCAAAACCTGTGACCAAGGAATTACTATCAACAAAATCTCCGATCCAGGTACCTGCGGCTACGAATACAGATTTTAAATCAGAGTGGGTATTATTCAATACACCAATTAAGGAATCATTATCTTCGGGTGCAGCCCCGTATCCGATGACACTGGGGTCGCCGTCAGTTGGGTTATGTACGTCGTCCGACAGCCAGTAATTTCTAACCAGTGTATTTACACCGTCGCTATAGGGGATTATTTCATGTATATCGCCCAAAAAGGGATTTGACATTCCCGTAGGCCTTAAAATACCCGCTTTTTCAATACCACGATAGATAAAGTACGCTACATCGATATTGTCGACATTGAATGCAGGTTTGATAATCAGGTTTACCAAGGAAGGATCGGCTGCGGACTGCTGGACCATTAAGTTTCCATTTACACAGGCAAACGCTCTGGCTTTTTCAGTTACCTGGAATTTTGAAGTCGCGTGCCATTTAGTAGTCGGCGAAGGATTATACACTGGCCCTACACCACTGCCGTTATCGGGGCCATAGGCATCAAGAGCAGTTTGATTCCCATCTATTTTATCAATCTCGGTGAAAAAGTCTATGGACATAATCTTGTGATTTAATGTGAGAATTGGGTGTGAAGAGCTTGTATTTGCTCAGTATTAGGTCCAGCCAATGACGGACTGGGGGCTTGCTCATTAAGCTTTGCTGGCTCAGCAATGAAATAGCGGATACGCATACACAAATCGGGTTTAGTTATTTGGTTGAAAAAGATGCCGTCTTGCCCAGCTGGTTACTTTTTGGCTGATGGACAATACAGGCTTTGCTTACCTTTTACGCTAGAATGCTGACCGTTGGTGTATGAAAATTACCGCCAATTATTATTCGACAGAATCCGATTTTTATTCGGTGGGGTTGATCAATTATTCGTTTGAGGTGTTTTTGGGGTTAGCTGGCAACTCTATTTAGGGTTATTGGAGGAGACGGAAATTGATTGAGACCTTATCAGCTGTTGTTAGTGTTTAAGCGAAGACTGCGCGCCCCGGCGCTACCAACAACCTCCATCACCGAGGATGAATTGGCGAATAACCTCTCTATTCATCCTAAATTTGATAGGAATACCCCTCAATTATTGGGGCTAAGGGGCCTTCGGGAGCCAATTTTTCGTACCTTTGCAGTCCGTTCGAGCGAGCGGGTCCGCAAAAAGCGGGATTTGTTTCATTAAGAGCCTGAGGATCAGTCGACTCACTGCCCACAGGTGTTTTATCCAGAGTCACTCTTTTTTATGGCAGAAGAACAAGCGATCCAGGATTTTGACTGGGGCGAACTCGAATCCGGTGGTTTCGGGGAAGGCTACTCCAAAGACGAAATGGAGAAAATGGCCGCTGCTTACGACCAAACCCTCTCTACAATTGAAGAGAAAGAGGTTATCTCAGGTACGGTAGTAGGCATCACTGATCGCGACGTGATCGTGAACATCGGATTCAAATCGGACGGCTTGGTGTCAACCTCCGAGTTCCGGGATATCCCAGAGCTGAAGATCGGAGATCAAGTAGACGTATTTGTTGAAGAGCAGGAAGATGCCAACGGGCAGCTGATCCTGTCACGTCGTAAGGCCAAGATTGTAAAAGCATGGGAGAACATCCAGAATGCTTACGAAAATGATGAGGTGATCGAAGGTGTGGTAAAACGCCGTACCAAAGGTGGTCTGATTGTAGACGTATATGGCGTAGAGGCCTTCTTGCCTGGTTCTCAAATCGACGTGAAGCCTATCAGGGACTTCGACGTATTTGTAGGCAAGAAAATGGAGGTGAAAGTGGTGAAGATCAACTACGCGAACGACAACGTAGTAGTATCTCACAAAGTCCTCATCGAGAAAGACCTCGAAAAGCAAAAAGCAGAAATCCTCAACAACCTGGAAAAAGGTCAGGTACTAGAGGGTGTGATCAAAAACATGACCAACTTCGGTGTGTTCATCGACTTGGGTGGTGTAGATGGTCTGCTGCACATTACCGATATCTCATGGGGTCGCATCAACCACCCCGAGGAAATGCTTCAGTTGGATCAGAAGGTCAACGTAGTAGTGTTGGACTTCGACGACGACAAGAAGCGTATCTCTTTGGGTATGAAGCAATTGACTCCTCATCCTTGGGATTCTCTGGCTGCCGATATGCAGGTAGGTTCTAAGGTAAGTGGTAAGATTGTAAACGTGGCGGACTACGGTGCGTTCCTGGAAATCATGCCAGGCGTAGAAGGTCTGATCCACGTATCAGAAATGTCATGGTCTCAGCACCTGCGCAACCCTCAGGACTTCATCAAAGTGGGCGACGAGGTAGAAGCAGTAGTGTTGACTCTGGACCGCGACGAGCGCAAAATGTCTTTGGGCATCAAGCAGCTGAGCGAAGATCCTTGGACCAAGCAAGATCTGTTGGAGAAATATGCGGTAGGTACTCGCCACAGCGGTATCGTTCGCAACCTCACCAACTTCGGCTTGTTCTTGGAGCTGGAAGAAGGTATCGACGGCTTGGTACACGTATCCGACCTGTCTTGGACCCGCAAGATCAAACACCCTTCGGAGTTTGTGAAAGTGAGCGACGAGCTGGAAGTACAAGTACTGGAGCTGGACGTAGACAACCGTCGTTTGGCCTTGAGCCACAAACACCTGGAAGAGAATCCTTGGGATACTTTCGAGGATGTATTCTCTGGCGGCTCTGTGCATAAGGGTACCATCCTGGCGAAGAACGACAAAGGCGCTACCATCGAATTGCCTTACGGCATCGAAGGTTTCTCTTCTCTGAAAAACCTGTCCAAAGAAGACGGCAGCAAAGCCGAAGTTGGCGAGGCGGTAGACTTCAAGGTATTGGAGTTCCACAAAGACGAGAAGCGTATCATCGTATCGCACAAGTCCGTATGGTCTGCTGAGGCTGACAAGCCTAAGAAGCCTAAGAAGTCTGGTGTAGCGAAGGTGAATGCCGACGTAGAGAAATCTACTTTGGGTGAACTGGATGCTCTGGCAGAATTGAAGAAGAAAATGGAAGGCGGCAACTAAGCCACTCCTTTTCCTATACATCAAAGCCGACTCAGCAATGGGTCGGCTTTTTTATTGCGGCATTTTGAGAAGTGATTTCAGGGCGGGCCAACCTAGCCACGGGTCCGACCGCTATCTGCGTTGTGAAGATAGCGGTCGGACCCGTTTCCTCCATTGGCCTGATTGTCAGTTAATTGCAAGAGAAAGTCTTAGCTAGCTACCTAGCCGTTGTTGGTGTTTAAGCGAAGGCTGCGCGCTCCGGCGGCGCCAGCAACCCACTAGTCCACAAATACCTTGTCTAGATGAACGACCAGATCGCCCTGGAAGATGCCCACCGGAATGGTCTGTGTTTGGGCAAAGTTTTGCGGCGCTCCATACTTATCAGTGCCATCTAGAGTGTACACCTGCACTACATTCTCCCCTGGGAATACCACCCAGTATTCTTTCACCCCGGCTTCCTCGTACAAATCGTATTTGTCATTCAGGTCCTTGTGGCTAGTACTAGGCGATAATATTTCCACAATAAGATCGGGGGGACCTAGACACCCCCTATCATCTAGTTTGGATGGATCACATACAATGCACAGATCCGGCTGTACTACATTGACTACTTCATCATCGGCTTCTAGTCCAAGTTGGGGCAATCGAACATCAAAGGGTGGATGAAAAAACTTACACGGGTCGTTCGGCTTAATATATCCTACAAAAAACCGAGTTAGGTTAGTAGAAATGGTTTGATGCCGCCGCGCTGGGGCAGGAGTCATGGGGAACAACTTTCCCCGGATGAGCTCCACTTGCTCCTCGAAATTCCAACGGAGGTAATCTGCGTACGTGTATACCTTATTTACGTCAACCGTGATCATACCAGTAAGATACGAAAAAGGGCTCAGGAAGGTGCCAAGCATAGTACCTGTCGCAGCGCTCCTGCCCTGTGACTCACTGTCGTAGCAGCCTCCAGGCTGCAGAAAGAGTCACCAAGTCGGCTAGAAGAAGGGACTTGCGCTATTCAGGGCGATAAGGGTTAATTTGTTGGTGGCGTCGGCTCGAGCAGCCTTTGCTTAAACACCAACAAAGGTGAGAGGCTTGGATAGTAACAAAGGCATAGCTATTCATTCTCATCGCTCAATGCTGCTGGACTACGGTCCGGAAGGTAAGGCTGATTCTGGGTTTATGGACTTTTTTCGAAGGCGGAAGCCGATGTAGCCAATAGGTTTGGCATAGCCCCTTCATTACCAAAACGCTCCCGTGCTGTAGCACCACATCTACCTTGTACTGAGTATCCTTGTGCTTGAAACTGAACTTACGTTCGGCACCTAAACTGAGGGAAGCTATGGCTCCCTGTTTTTGTAAGATCTCTTCACTATCGCTGTGCCAGGCCATACCCTCAGTGCCGTCATGGTACAGGTTTGCCAGGCAGGAATTGTAGGTGTGCCCGGTGGTTTGCTCCGCGATGTTTTTTAGAGCGAGTACCGTGTCATGCCAGGGTAGGGCTGTCTTGGTGGTGCCCGAGTAGCGGTATTGGAAGGGCCGGTCACCCATCAAGACCACCTTTCTGTCCGTTACATAATGTTTCCCATGCAGGATGGCCTCATCGGACTTCCAAGGGAGAGTCTGGAACAAATCCTCAAAGTAATCAGTGGCTTGCCTGATGGCCATTACGGGGCCATAGTAGATGACTTCCCCGTCTTGAGGAAGCAAATTGGCGTGCGGGTTCGGATTGAATAAATCCATGGCGGAAGGTAGGCAAAAAGAAACGGGCCACCCCGCCGGGTAGCCCGCTGAACATCAAACTCGCAAAAACTTTCGCTCTTGCGGGAATAGGTCGGTAACCAGCCTTCCTATTCGGTGTTAATTTTACGAAATACTTGGGTAAACTTTTGTTAATATTTCTCTTTTTCGGCCAATACCTGATCAGGGTCCTTTTTTTGATCTACCAGAAGGGTGTATATTTTGTAATTCAACACCCACACCTACTAGCCTATGGGAAGCCTAAACGTAAAGTTGGTCAGCAGCCAGAAACAGCTCAATGATTTCACACGCCTGATGCTACAGGATATTCAGGCCTTACAGCGAATGCTGGACGATAACTGGTTTGAAACGGATACCATTCGGATTGGGGCGGAGCAGGAGATATGTCTGGTAGATGAACACTTCAAGCCGGCTAAACGGTCGATGGAGATCCTGAGGGCTCTGGATGACCCTGATTTTACCACGGAGCTTGCTCAATTCAACATGGAGGCCAACTTGCCCCCGTACGTATTTACAGGGGATTGTTTCTCCCAAATGGAGCACAGGCTACAGGGCAAGCTGGATAAGCTGGAAGCGGTGCTGGAGCCGGAGAACCTGAAATATGTGCTCACGGGTATTCTGCCTACCATCCGTAAGTTTGATCTGAGTCTTGACAGTGTGACGCCACTACAGCGGTATTTCGCATTGATGGAGGCGGTGAAAAAGATGCGTGGCGACCGGTACGAGTTGCGGGTAAGTGGGGTAGATGAGCTTAACATTATGCAAGATTCCGCCATGCTGGAGGCTTGCAATACCAGTTTTCAGGTTCACTTACAGGTAACCCCGGATACCTTTGTAGATAAGTACAACGCAGCCCAATTCCTTACCGCTCCGGTAATGGCCCTTTCGGTAAACTCCCCCTTGCTCTTTGGTAAGCGCTTGTGGTCTGCCACCCGGATCGCCCTGTTTCAGCAGTCCATTGATACCCGAAACTCCTCTGAGCATCTGCGGGAGCGCAGTCCCCGGGTGATGTTTGGCAACCGGTGGGTAGAAAATAGTGTGCTAGAGCTGTTTCAGGAGGATATCACCCGGTTCAGAATCATGCTGACGGCGGATATAGAGCACAGTGCGGTGGATATGGTGGCCAATGGGGAAACCCCCAAGCTGCAGGCCCTTACCACCCACAACAGTACCATCTACCGATGGAACCGCCCCTGCTATGGCATCAGCGAAAATGGAAAGCCCCACCTCAGGATCGAAAACCGCGTTTTTGGAGCTGGGCCTACGGTGGTAGACGAAATGGCAAACGCTGCCTTCTGGCTAGGGCTCACGGACCGCTTGCCGGAGGTATATCCAAATCTCACAGAGGATATAGACTTCATGTCCGTAAGGAGCAACTTTGTGGCGGTGTCACAGCTGGGTATGGATACCGAGCTGAACTGGGTGAAAGGCAAGAAGTACTCCGTACAGGAAGTGGTGCAGAAGGAACTGCTGCCTATAGCCAGAGAGGGCCTACAGGCCCGTGGTATCAAGGGAGAAGACATTGATCGGTACCTGGGAGTTATAGAACAGCGAAATGAGAAGAAAGTAACCGGGGCCTCCTGGATGGTGAACTCCTTTACCCGGCTGAAAAAGCACGTGGGGCGCGAGGAGATTGGGGTGGCCCTAACGGCCAGTATGATCCGCCAGAATGCCAATGGGCAGCCCATACATACCTGGGAGCTTGCGGGTATGCAGGATGTAGCCAACTACCGAGCAGAGACCCTGGTGGTGGAAGAGTTTATGACGCGCGATTTGTTTACCGTGCACGAAGACGATATCCCCGAACTGGCGGCCGATATTATGGATTGGCAAAAGGTGCGACACGTACCCGTAGAAGACGGAGAAGGCAAGCTGGTGGGACTGGTGAGTTCCCGCACTCTGTTGCGGC
>JBCBHI010000043.1:0-14046 GCA_038525885.1 Bacteroidota bacterium | reverse complement strand
CTATTTGATTAATGTAGTAGTCCCGAAAGTGGAATCCGGTTTCCTTTACCAAAGACAACATTTATCAATTTAAAGAAGAACCTCATACCACCCAGTTTATTAAAGTGAAAGACCGTTATCAATTGAAGTTTACTCCCACCTCTAAGAAAAAACCTTGGCAGTTCTGGAAATCCTAGGTGGCCTGTTTTACCCGTTTTTCTATACTAATAGGGAAGCCCTTTACGGAACGTTGTCTGTGTAGGGCTGATACCACTTGCCGTGGCTGGTGTTGCCGGGGCGCATAGTCTACGCTAAAACACCAACCACGGCAGAGGTCTGCCTCCTTACCTTGTCTGTTGGCTTAACCCAGCTTTACGCCCAGCTGTAGCCCACCCCAAAACCGATCGCCCAAGGGCATGGAAAACCTAGGTGAGGTGGCCAACTCCCCTGAGCTGAACATATGCCAGTTGAGGGTAGGGCTTAGGAAAAATTGTATTCCGTCCATTTTGTTGCCCGGGCGGATGCCCGCGCTTACTCCCCAAGAGCCATAGAGGCCCTGCCAGTTCTTAAAGTCCTTGCCTACCCAGGGGTAGTATAATCGCACGGTACTCCGGAAAGAATAGGCTCCGGTATCCTCTAGCATGGCTCCAGCCCCCCAGCTAATCTCCCGGGTTTTGCCTTGCCAGCCTCCAATACTGAAGCCCAAGGTATTGTAAGTGCTCCACCGCCAGACGGAACCCCGGTGCAGTTTGGTCATGGTGTTGCCGGTGGCAAACTCCAGGTTGGAGTGGTGTCTTTCGTTGGCATAGTACGACACCCAAGAGAGTCCTCCTAAGTTGAGCAAACCCATGCTGACTCCGCGGCTGCCAGGCTTGTAGATATTGATGAGCCCAAACTGAAAGGCGTTTTGCTCTTTGGTTAGGTTGAGGAGGCCAATTTGGGCGCTTTTGAACCGAGGCACGTTGTCCGATGCCCAACCCTCTACTCGTTTGCAGGAGTTGACCAAACCCAGCTGTAGGCCGGTGAGGTACCGGGTGCGGTTGAAGAAGGTGGCAATTTGGAAGCCATCGAAATCTTCCTTGGCCCAGTTGAAGATACCACTTAGCTGAATACCCAGCCCGCCCTTCTTTACGAAGTTGAAGCCGCCCGATCCCTGAAAGCCAATCAGGTAACTGCCCGTGGCATTGCCGACCCCGGCGATCTGAGCACCTTCCACACCCTTGGCCACTAAGTTAAGCCCGCCAGTAGCCTGGAAACCCGTGAATGGGGTTCGGAGTAGGTTGATGACACCCGCCACCTGGATGGCCCGGGTGTGGGGCTGGTATCCGTTGCGTTCCATGGCTCTCCTGTCGGCGGCCGACATGCCCAATAGGTAGTTGGCCCCCACCACATTCACAATTCCCGCTAGCTGAATACCGGTAACGGCGTAGGAGGTAAAGGTGGAGAGCCCGGCCACTTCAAAGGTGCGCTGGGCTGCGGATACCCCGGAAAGGATCTGAATCGAAATGATGTTTTCGTACACTCCGGCATCCATACCGTTGGTGCTGAGCCCCGGCAAAAGTCCTAGATGTAGAAAACTAGTCTGGGTTACCGGAAACCTTGGGTTTAAGGCAGGCTGGCTATAGGCAAGGCATACGGAGCCCACCCAAGCTAAGCTGGTAAAGAGAATTTTACGATACAAAACACAATTGAAAAATGAATAAAACCTGTTAGAAGCAAACTACGAAATTAGCACGAGCGGACCGCCCCAAGTTCAGTTCGTTGGTCCCAATTCTCATGATAAGGGCTGAGTGGATGGGGGAATTTATTCTCAGAAGGAGTGCAAGTACTACCCTTTGAGCGCGCAGCGCTTGAAATGAACCTATACCCAGTGGATGTACTGCGAAGGAGGTGGTAGACCGCGGCTCTAAAGCCAGAAGATCATTTCACCCAAACAATTCTAATCTTTTCCCTTCATCCACCTTTACACTGTCGGTGACCGCTAATGGTGATTTCCTGTTTGGTACTGGGGCACTTTTGCTTCCTTTCCTCTACAAAACTGCCGTAACCATGCAAAAGCCTATTTACTATCTAGTTGGAGTGGTGTTCCAAGGATTGCCTGAAGCGAGAATCAAAAATTGGAGCTTAGCCCTATTGCTTGTGGGCTGCTTGACCTATGCTTCCTCAGCTCAGCCTGTATTCAAAGAAGTAAGCAGGACGCATCTGCCAGAGGAGGCCTTGTCGGGCAACAATTCTATGGATGCTTTTCCGGTGGATATTGATGCCGATGGGGATCTTGACTTGGTGATTGCGGTGGAGTTTTACAAGAATATGATTCTGCTCAATAATGGAAAGGGGCAATTCAAAAACGGTAGTGGTCGATTGCCCGATCCGGTAGCAGAAGGTACCGAACAGCCGTACCCGTACTACCCGCATCATGATTCGGAGGACGTGGCAGTGGCTGATTTTGACCATGATGGGGACTTGGACATCGTGATTGTTACGGAAGATGATCAGGTGAACGAATATTATGGCAATCGTGGAGATGGCACTTTTGAGGATTGGGGCGAGCGTTTTCCGGTAACGGGGGTTACCAACGGACTGCTGGCAGCAGACCTGGATGGCGACGGTTGGACGGATTTGGTACTAGCCAATAACGGCCAGAATGAATACCTGCGCAATGCGGAGGGTACCTGGCTGGTAGAAACGGCCGAGCGCCTACCTACGGTAGAGGATATCACGCAGGACGTGGAGGCCGCTGACTATGACAGCGACGGAGATTTGGACATCATAGTAGGGAATGAGCTGGATAACCGCCTGCTACGCAATGATGGCACGGGGCACTTTACGGACGTAACGGAGGAGCTGCTGCCCGCGGCAAGCATTGGGGAAGAGACCCGCGAGGCGGATTTTGGGGATGTGAACGGCGATGGCCGACTAGATCTTTATTTCGCCAACGTAACGCTTTTTCAGCAAAGAACTCCGGTGCCCCGGTTACTGATACAACAGCCCAACGGCACCTTCGCTGACGAATCCGAAGCACGGCTAGACATTAATCCTCGCGGTGGCTTTGTGGACGCAGACTTAGTAGATGTGGACGCCGATGGCGATTTGGATTTGGTACTGGCAGGTATGCAAGGGCCACAGCTACACCTCAATGACGGCACCGGGCATTTCAAGGATGTAACCTGGGCGGCACTTCGGAATGCCGGACAAACCCTGGGGGTAGACGTTGAGGTAGCCGACTTCAATGGCGATGGCAAAATGGACCTTTACCTGGGCAATTTCCGGGGGGCGGATAAGCTCTTTTTGCAAGAGTAGGTAGATTTAGAATTGAGAAGATAGAAGCGGGAAGCGAGAAGGTGTTTTTTAGAATACAGAAAACATAAGTCATAATACAGAAGGATACTGTCGCAGGGCTGTGGCCCTGTGACTACCACCCGGAACAGTCTCCAGGCTGTCGGATAATAACTGCCCCTAGTCAAGGTCGTGTCTGATTCTGAAGCTACCTCCGGATCCATTTTTAAGGGGGACTTCGTTTTCAGTTCGTAGGTAGGCTGTAAAATGTGTGACTAAGGCCTCCACTGCTTGGCTAAAGAAAACAGGAGTCAGAATACAGAATCTTTAAATGCTTGGCACCTTCTCCTTCCCAATTCCTCTGCGATCTCTGCGTAAAACCCTGCGCCTCTGCGAGAAACCGACTCCCAACTTCAAACCTCCAACTTCCAGTTTCCAACTTCGAACCACCCCCACCTCCACCTTCAGTAAGAAAGAGTTACCTTTAAGCGAACCACTACGTCCCCTTTTCTTTTGGCAAAATCACAACGCCGCGACCTCACCGTAGGTCCCATTGGCACCATACTGTACAAGCTCACTGCACCCATGGTACTCGGGATATTGAGCATGGTACTTTTCAATATTATCGATACCTATTTCGTCTCTCAGCTAGGCGAGAATGAGCTCACCGCCCTTGGGTTCACCTTCCCACCTATTATGCTGCTATTTTCCCTGATCCAGGGGGTAGGAGTGGGGGCTACTGCTTTGATCTCCAAGTCCATCAGTACGGGTAACCTCAACAAAGCGGCACGCGAAACTACCGATGCTCTGTTTTTAGGGCTGTTACTGGCCATTGGCTTTAGTGCCATTGGGTTTGTCTTTATGGAGCCGCTGTTCCAGGTGCTAGGAGCGAGCGATGCGGTGCTGCCGCTCATTGTAGATTACATGACCATCTGGCTCTTCACCATCTGCTTTGTAGTGGTGCCCTTTGTGGGCAACAGTGCCATCCGCGCGGCGGGAGACTCCCGTACCCCGGCCCTTATCATGTTGTTTGCCGTGGCTATCAACGCCATTTTGGACCCACTTCTTATTTGGGGCTATGGCCCCTTCCCAGAAATGGGCATTCGCGGAGCAGCCACTGCCACGGCTATTTCCCGGGCTTCTACCTTGGTGCTTAGTCTTTGGGTGTTGTACAAGCGGGAGAACCTGCTGACCTTCTCCATCCCCAGTTGGGCTACGTTAAAGGGCTGTTGGGGAGCCATTATGCGGATAGGCCTGCCGGCTGGTGCGGCTCGGATGATTGTGCCGATCAGCAACAATATCATTACGGGTATTCTGGCCCGGATAGGCGGGGCGGCGGTAGCGGGCTACGCGGTGGGTACCCGTGTTGAGGCCTTGGGAGGCACTATTCTATTTGCCCTGGCAGCAACCATGGGCCCTTTTGCCGGGCAAAACTATGGTAAGCGCTATTTTGACCGGATCCTGGCGGCTACCAACAAAAGCAACATGTTTGCCATCGCCTGGGGCATTTTTATGGCGGGGGTGTTGTTCATTTTTGGTGATGAGGTAGCCCTTGCCTTTTCCGACGGACCGGAAATTGCCGAAGTAGCCATTCTCTACCTGACAATAGTACCAATTACTCTGGGTTTCCAGGGTACTGTTTCCATCGTGAACACCACGCTGAACACCCTCAACCGGCCAGGCCTTGCTTCACTCATTATCGTAGTGCAGATGTTTGTCTTTTACCTGCCCTTGGCCTTTTTGGGTGCCCGCACCAGTGGTACGGAAGGGGTATTTGTAGCCATTGCTTTCTCCTACTTCCTGGGGGGAATCATTTCTATGCTAGTGAACAAGCGTGTGCTTATTGCTTTGGATAAGCGAGAGCGAGAAAGCAAGGAAGTATCAGAGCAGGACTCTTGGGAAAAATAGTGGGCGTTGAGATTGATCCTGTATCAAAAATCTAAACACAGTGTGGGTTGTAAGCTTTGAAAATTAGCCTTTCTGTTAGAAATAGTGAATAGGATTTTTTGATGTTAAACGACCGGGCCTGATCTTTGGAAGATTATGTCAGGCATACGGAAAATCGTCCTTCTTGTACTTGCGGTAGCCAATTTGGGTACCAGCCTGATGACTCCGCTCATTTATCTGGATTTCGAACTTCGACAGGACTACATAGCCTCTGTGCTGTGTGTGGAACGAGAAAAGCCTATTACCATGTGTATGGGTAGGTGTTATCTCAACGACCGACTGAAGGCCCTGAATGCCCAGCAAGAAGATCAGGACGAGGTAATGCCCCCTGCCGAGGTGCAGATGGGTTTACCGCCATTTTATTCCATTTCTCGCAACCAACCACGGTTGCAAATGCTGCTTCAGAATGAAACTCCTCGTTCGGATGTTTCGCTGTATCAGTCCACCCCTACAGATATTTTTCACCCTCCTCGCCAAGTAGGATAATTCCATTGGCATTGCTGGCTTATAGGTACACCTGAGTGTATCCCTGTGAGGATACTCTTTAGGTAGTCTATTGCAACTTCACTGTATTAAAATCAGTGACGGTTATGCAGTGCCCTTTTTCCTATTTTCTTGGTTTTTAAATATCTGTTTACTGATGAAATTTATTCAATTTTCAGCGCTACTTACCGTAGTAGCTATCTTCTCCGCATGTACTCCTGAAGAACCTACTCCAGAAGCGGGCACCTTTACTTTGTTTTTTGATAACCGCATTGGCGAAGAAGAGATTACGCTTCGTGCTGAGGGCTCTACGGAGTATGACTATGTCACTGCTTCGGGCCAGGCTTTCAACCTTTCTACCTTTCGGTACTATTTAGGTAAGATTATTCTTACCGGACCTGATGGTGCATATTTCGAAGACGAAATAGTGGTGAATGCGGAAGGTACGCAAGGGTATTACTTGGTGAATGAGGCTGAGACGAATACCTCTACCATCATCTTGGAGGGTGTACCTGCGGGTAACTATGATGCCATCCAATTCATCATTGGGATTGATGAAGAAGGCATTGAGCAAGGTGCCGCCGGGGGGATTCTGGATCCTGCGGCCGGGGCTTGGTTTTGGAACTGGAATGCTGGCTACATTGGGCTTGGTATGGAAGGTTCTGCGGCCGAATCTGGCCAGCAATATGTAGACTGGGGTGGCGGTATCGAAACTCTGGAAGGAACCTTTGCTTATCATATCGGCGGCTGGAAAGATGTGGCTGACAATGAAAACTTTGTTAACAACATCAAGACCGTCAATCTGGAGATGGGTACTACCATTGAGGTGGAAAAGGCCTTAGCGCCTTCCGCTCACGTAGTGGTAGATGCCTTGCGTTTGCTTGACGGGATATCGGTAGACTTTGCCGAAACCTTTTCGGTACATTCTCCTCGTGCGGGTATGGATATGGCCGATGGCATTGCCGATATGTTTATGGTTCACCATGTGCACCAAAGTGCGGCAGGGGATAGCCATGACTAGGTGGTTAAGAATTGGCTTCAGCCCTTCCGCTATTTGGGTGGGAGGGCTGGTCCTTTGTGCTTTCGGGTGCGATACTCCTGAAAGCCCCACACCGGAGGTGAATCCGTACGAATTGGTGGTACCTACCCATTTTCCAGAGCTTACCTATACGCTGGAGAATAACCCCATCACCGAAGCGGGTTTTAACTTAGGCAAGACGCTGTTCTACGATGCCAATCTGTCTCGGGACCGCACCGTTTCCTGCAATAGCTGCCATCAGCAGGCCATTGCTTTTGCGGACAACCCTGCACACCCTACTAGTGTGGGGGTAGACAACCGACGAGGATCTCGCAATGCGCCTGCTTTGGCTAATCTGGCCTTTTACCCGGAGTTCTTTTGGGACGGGGGTGTCCATCACCTGGACTTTGTGCCCATCAATGCCATAGAATCGCCAGTGGAAATGGACGCCAACCTGGCCGAGGTGGTAGTCCAACTGAATGCCAGTGAAAAGTACCGCGACTTGTTTAGCGAAGCCTTTGGGATTGAGGAAATCACCAGTCCCTACATGCTGCAAGCCTTGTCGCAGTTTACCGCGTTGATGGTCTCCGCTAAGTCCCCTTATGACGAGTACCTGCTGGGGGATACTGAAGCCCTTACGGCCCAAGAAGTACGTGGGCTTGGCCTGTTTGAAGCTAACTGTGGCAGTTGTCATGCTGGGGTGCTGCAAACGGATTTTAGCTACCGGAATAACGGCTTGGATGCTGAGTTTGCTGACGCGGGGCGAGCGGTGATTACGGAACACCCCGATGACGAAGGCAAATTTCGGGTGCCCAGCCTCCGCAATGTAGAGCTCACCGCTCCCTACATGCACAATGCCCGGTTTTCCGACTTGGAGGAGGTGCTGGAGCACTACACCTCAGGTCTAGTGAACTCTGCCACCCTGGATGAGACCTTTCTCTCCCAGAACGGGGAAGTACAGCCAATTGCCCTTACCTCGGTTGAGCAGCAAGACATCATTGCCTTCTTGCGCACTCTGACCGACCGGGATTTTATTTCTAACCCAATTTTCAGAAACTAATGAGCAAGCCAATACTTATCATCCTGGTTCTGTTGGTCAGCTCCCTACAGAGCCAGGCCTGCGATGTTTGCGGTTGCAACTTGTCCGGGGTGTATTTTGGGTTATCGCCCATGAGTACCTCCCATTTTGTGGGGCTCAACTACCAATATGCCTCTTTTCGGGCGGCCATTGACAACGATGGCTATTACTTCCAGGACGAATACTCTCACGATACCTTTCACCGGGTGGAATTGGTAGGGCGTATTCGGTTGGCCCAGCGGTGGCAGCTGCGGATTGGCTTGCCTATGGTATACCAGACCATGGAAGGTTCTTCCCAAAACTTAACCGTGAGTGGCTTGGCAGATCCTACGCTGATGGTGCACATGATGCCCTTCAACACGGGCAATGACTTTACCAAGAAGGCTATGCATGTGCTGATGCTTGGGGCAGGGGTAAAGGCTCCGGTAGGGGAGTTCAACTTTCAGGACCAAGGGACCCGGGTTAATCCTAACTTTCAGCCGGGCACGGGTAGCTGGGATTTCCTTTTCAATGCTAGCTATACTCTCCGCAGGGCCAATTTTGGATGGAACCTGGATGCCACAGGCAAGTACAATATGGCTAATGCAGATGGGTACCAAATAGGGCACCAGGTGAACGCCATGAGCACCTTGTTCTATTTCATGGAGCTCCCTTGGGGCTCGTGGTTACCCCAGGTAGGGGTGCAGTGGGAGATGGGCCAGCCACACCTGGAAGAAGGAACTATTCGGGGTAATACCGGTGGTACCAACTTGCTAGGTACTGCGGGTGTACAGTTTTTCCGTAAGCAAATGGGGATCAACGTGCAGGCTCAGCTACCGCTGATGCAGGATTTTAATACCGATGCTAACGTGACCATAGAAGGAGGGGCCCGGTTTTCGGTGGGCCTACTGTATAGCTTAGGAGGCTAGGGAAAGGGGCTTAGGCCCCTTATTCTACCACTACTTCGCTGAAGAAGGCGGGCCAGCTAAACCAAAAGCCTACAAAACCGGGTAAGGGGGTGAGGTCAGTTCCGGCACCGGATACTACCTTACCGAATATATCGTATTGAGCACCCCTGTCATCCTCCAACACTACGGGGAGTGCATTGGGTACATAGTCGAAAACCCGGTCGTTGTCTGAGGATAGCTCAAAAGCTACCATGAAGTCTTTGCCTTCATGTCCTGCCACTATGGCGTCCGAGGTTCCTATACTTACTCTGCGTGTTTGCCCGCCAATGAATAGCCCGAAGTTCATCACGCGTACTCTACCACCACCGTAGGGGATACCGTACATTCTGTCTTTGGCATGGAAGGCGTCCGTTTTGATGGCCGACTGATTATTCACCGGGAAAATCAAGTCCTCCGTTTCCATGTAGTTACCGTAAGGGTAAGTACCGTAAGGTCTGGGAAAACCGGTGTTTAGGTTGGCTACTGTAGTATGGGGGGCCACCTCTTTCCAGGTGCCCCAGGTGGTTTCTATTACCTGATAAAGCTCTGCGGTTTCGCCATTGAGGTCACCCTCTACACCTGTCCGCAAAATCTGCGACCAGTGAGAATCCGTGGAGCGGTCATAGGGGATCAAATTAGAATTATAAAGCAGGCCAGATACTCCAAAAGTGGTTTCAGTACCGTTTAGCATTCGGCTCCAGGCCATGCCCGTGCCCGTCAGTGGGCAATAGTTGATTGCCAAAGGCGAGCCGCCCAATACATCATTGGCAATCTCATGCCAGTCTAGCAAAATGTGAGGATACGCTCTGGCTTCGCCCTGTATTTGAATCCCCACCACCAGGTCATCGTCCTCCAGAAAAGTACCTTCAGCTGCAGGTACAAAAGAGGGCATTTCTAATGCTGGAATCCCGTCCTTGCCGGGCCCACCGTCGAATATCTCACGCTGAGGAATAGCCCAGTTTTGGTCTCCGCCGTCGCCGTTAGAACCACCGAAAACAGGTCCTACCTCATCGTCACAGCCTGCCAATATCAATAACAGGCCACTACCTATTGCCAACTGCTTAAAATTCCAGATCATCCTCTTTGTCTTTGTTACCCATTATGAAATAAATTCCGGTATTTATCCGCCAAGTAGGAGACAATTGTACCCCGTCTACCTGAGTAAATACAGGAACTTCGGTGTTTACCTGCCAAGACAGGTTTTGCGTAGGCCACCAAGTAACCCCGGGATTGAAGAACACCCAACTCCCGCCAGTGTTTGGGATCACCCCTCCATTGGAAAGATCTGAGCCTGCCCATCGAAACCGAAACATCCCGGAAAGGTCGGCTATTTGGTTCGCTACGAATACCCGGTCCGTATATCCGCCAATCACCTGAATATCATTACCAAAGCGGTAGGATTGCTGAAATCTAAACTCAGGATTGGTGCCGGTAAGGCGCCCAATAGCCGTGGCCGACCATACGCCGGAGGGCCGTAGAGCCCAAGGTAGGGAGGCCTGTAGCCAACCAATGCCATCCCAGGCTCCTGAGCCAGGTTGCAGGTCTGCATTGTATTGAATCCCCGATGGGTCCGTGATCTGAAAAGCTCCTGTAGGCAGCTTGCCTCCTATGCCTATACTGAGGAAACTCCAAGGAGAATACCTAGCCAAAAGGACAGCATCACCGAGTCCGGTAGTTTGCTGATTCCTGGGTTCTAGCCCTATCGGACGTAGGTTTCGTTCCTGGCGCACACCCGTGATCAACGCGCTAATCTGCCAACGTTCTGAAAGCTGATAGCCGATTTCTAGCAGCGTAGAATGGGTGTTTCGCGTACGCGTATCATCGTCTAGCTTCTGAGATGACTCATACAGCGTTTCCAGATTGTTGAAGTCGTACGTGAGTGAGAGCTGAAGAGTGCCGGGGTTCCCGACAGGTAGTCCCAGGTTTCCGCTGATGGGTACTCCCCCGGAACAGCAAGTTTGGGCTAGTAAATCAGCACCGCCTGTGTAAAAAAGACCGAGTGCTAAAAGCCACACCCAGGTATGATTTCTTCTCTTCATTTCATTCACAATAACGCATCTGAAAAGCAATGGTATTCCGTAAATTAAGGTAAAGTGAGAATTTTGTCATTGGGATTACACCGATGAGTAACATAAAATTCTTTTGCCAATATGTGGGGAATGCCCGCATTTTGGAGTGCTTTTTCCCAAAGACAAATTTTACAACGCATTGGAGTAATGATGAAATATCTACTCGCTATTCTGTTTTCAATGGGTGCCTGGGTGATATCGGCCTCACCCGCTATAGCCCAAAGCAATTGTGAAGGAGAGACGGTGGATGGGCAAAAAACGGGGCATTGGAAATGCTTTTATGATGACGGCACGGTAGCCCAAGAGGGAGATTATGAAGCCGACAAAAAGGTAGGAGAATGGGTGTTCTACCACAGCAATGGCAATATGGCTCTCAAGGGCAATTATACCGAGGACAAAGAAACCGGTAAGTGGGTAGTATATGACGAAACCGGTGCCCAAATAGATGAAATCGACTACGGAGACTAACCAGAGGCCCTTTTTATTATTTGCAGGATAGGTGGTAAAGGGACTTCTTTGTACCTTTCGTTCCATATGTTATTCTCTCGTAACCAGATTATTTCCCATTATTTTCTCTTCCTACGTTTTGGCTTGGCGTGGATACTCTGGGTTGCGATTTTATCCCCTTCTTTCGCTCAAACTCCTAGCTTTCAGAATTTTACTATTGAAGATGGTTTGGCTAGTGACTTGGTATATTCGGTATACCAGGACCCCAAAGGATTTATGTGGTTTGGTACCAATGCCGGCGTCAGTCGGTTTGATGGGGGGCGTTTTGAAAACTTTGGTAGGTCCCAAGGGCTGGGCGACAACGAGATATTCCAAATAGCGGGTGATAGCCAAGGCAGAATTTGGTTCCTGCCCTTCAACGGAGAGCTCAGTTATTACTTTGAAGATACCTTCCACAATCGTAGTAATGATTCCGTACTGGCCAGCTATGAACCTCGCGGAGGCTATCTGAGCCGGATGTATGAGGATTCGAAAGGCCGACTCTGGTTTTATGGGGAAGCGGGGCATACGTTGGTTATCCATCCTGACGGAACCACCGAGTGGAGAAGTTGGACTCAATTTCAACCGGGTTCCATAGTCCTCATTTGGGAAAAGGACCAGCGCATGTTCATAGCGCATTCCAGTGGCAATGTGGTGGGCTTTGACTTGGAACAAGATGATTGGACTTCGGCCACGATATACGGTTCCCGAGTCGAGAGGCCAGAAAGGATTCCCCTAAATTCTGTAGGCCTGCTACCCGATCAGGAATCCGCTTTCCGCTTTACTAAAGGAGTGATTCACGAGCTAGACCGGGATTTTAATTACCAAGCGGTGGATACGATACGGGGTAGCGTAGGCGAATCTTTGTCCATAGGGGTGGACACCACGGCTGGCCGAACCTGGGTAGCTACTAGCTCAGGCTTGATTTGGATGCAGATGGATGCCGAGGGAGAATGCGAGTCTACCTTATTCTTACCTGGGGAAGTTACTTCCTCAGCATTGATGGACCACGAGGGTAATTTATGGGTTACCTCCCTGAGCCGGGGCGTGTTTTTGTCCATAGAGCCGGATATCATTTCCTACGGAATCCCTGGCGGAGGAGCCAAAAGTCCCATCCATAGGTTGATGATAGCCCCGCATGATTCCTCCAGAATTTGGTGGGCCGGCACCAATGCCATGTTTGGCTATTTTGACAAGGGCAACATGAAAGCCTACCAGGGGTTTGAAGGTTTGCCCCAGGTTCGTGGAATCGACATTGTGGATATCCCCGACCAAGGGGTAGTAGTGGGTATGGAAACAGGGGTTATTTATCTGGACTACGAGACCGAAGACCTCTATTCTTTTCCCCTGTCAAATAAGAACATAGTTTGGCATCCGGAGAAAGGGCTCATTATCGCTAGTAGAGTGTTGCTTACCGCCACACCCTTGTCAGAGTACATCCAATTTGTACAAGAGACCCAGCCTGGCTCTGAACTTTTCCAGCAAAGCACCATGGCCGAGAACATGGATATGCGGTTTATTGATGAGTACAAGCTGTTTGTCTCTCAGAGCCGAATCCTAAAGCTAGCCTTGGTAGGGGATGACCTCATTTTTGCTACCACTACCGAACTGGCCAAACTATCGCTGAAAACTAATATGATCACGGTGTATGACTATCCTTTGGATGGCCGGATCATTGAGTTGGAGCAGCATGTGAATGTACGCCAGGATACCATTCTTTGGATGGTGGCCAACAACGGGGAAATCGTAGGCCAGCGGGAACGGGGAGATATTCGCATCCAGCTGGATACTTTGTATCCTGAAATGAATGTGAAAGCCTTCTACCTGGAAAACGATACCAGTCTCTGGATAGGCACCCAACTAGGGCTGGTGCACCTAAGCTTTTCGGATACTGAGCGGTACAATTACTTTTCGCACCGTCTGTTTTCTACTCATGATGGACTCCCTACCAACCAGGTGCATGACATCGTAATTCTGGATGATACCTTGTACCTGGCAACTGCGGTGGGGCTCACCGTGATACCTAAGTCCAGCCTGGAATCAGGGCGAATATCCCCTCCGGTGTTCATTACCAAATTTGAAACCAATGGGGGCGCCTTAGTACCCCGGGGTCCGCTGGATCCTGACCAGAACAATATTACCATTGGGTACTCTGGGATTTCGTTTCGGAGTGCCCAAAACCTGCAATATCGCTACCGCCTGCAAGAGAACACCCCTTGGGTCTATACCACGTCTGCCGAGGTAAGTGTGTTTGATCTGGCGCCCGGAGAGTATGACTTTGAGGTGCAAGCCAAAGTGCCCAATGCCATGTGGTCTCAGGGCATCGCGAAGCAGTCCTTTGTGATTTCTGCACCCTACTGGCGCCGCCCATGGTTTTGGTCCGGGGTGGTCACCCTCAGTATGGGAGTGGTTTGGTTAGTGCTTTGGGTGCGTATGCAGCGCGTTAGGGAACGTGAAGAGCTTAACTTGAGAGCCTCCTCGGCAGAGCTTAAGGCGCTGAGAGCGCAGATCAACCCCCATTTCATTTTCAATGCCCTCAGCTCCATCCAGCGTTTTGTACTGAAGAATAACCGGGAAGAAGCCAATATTTACCTGACCAAGTTCTCCCGGCTTATCCGCATGATTCTGAACCATTCGGACAAGTCGGAAGTAACCCTGGAGGAAGAACTCACCGCCGTACGGTACTATTTGGACATTGAAAGGCTCCGGCTTAGCAATCGGTTTGACTATTCCATTGAGTGCAAAAATGAGGAACTCCTCAACTCTGTGAAGCTGCCACCCATG
>JBCBHI010000042.1:0-14093 GCA_038525885.1 Bacteroidota bacterium | reverse complement strand
GACCAGTGGACCATTGGCGGGTTCGCCCTGCTCGTTCACCTTCAGGTTTTGGAACACCACGGCCACGGTAGAAAACAGCCAAGGCACGTAGATCTCCCCTTCTCCAGTAAAGGAGCCGTTTTGCCCATCTACCTGATTCACAAACAGGTCGAACCCGCCAATGGTCCACTGGTCGCCAAAGGAGGCGGCCGCCAACGGTTCGCGGTTGGTAATAGAATCAGGGACCCAAGCGTTGCCGCATTCCAGGTCGATGGTGCTTTTGGGTTGGCTGGCCGTGGAGAAGGTCTGCACTTTGGAAGCGGGTGCCTGCAGGGATCCGCAGGTGGGGAAAACCTGGTATTCGTACTCGGTGCCCTCCCGCAGTTGCTCCAGCTCTACGGTCGCCTGGTAGTTTTCGCGCGTGTGCCACTCGCCCAGGGACCCGGCCTCGCGAAAGCGGACCGTAAAGTTGTTGTTGGCCTCGCCCGGTTGCCAGGAAAGGCTAGCCCGATAAGGAGTATTGGCCGACACTACAAAGTTGCTAGCGGCAGTACAGGCCCGGCCAAACTGGAAGACCTGTACTTCGCTTTTCCCCTCATTCCGAAACAGGGCCCGGTCGTCCGTCACCGTAGCCTGCACCTGGATGGCGTACCGCTGGCCGGGTATCAGGGGCGTATTCGTTTGGTTGAAAACCAGCAGGGGTTGCCGGGTCACCACCTCCTCCAGCGGCAAGAGCGACTGGGTAATCCAGTTGTGGTCCAGCGTGGGGTCTGCCAGCTCCCATATGCGGAAGGTGTACTGCGTTTGGGAAACGGGGGCGGCTCCCAGGCCGTTGTTGGGCGACCACTGAAACACCACATTCTGAGGGTCCGTGGCGCTCACCACTTCTTCGTGCTTGGGGGCCGTCCATTGCGGTGGGTCCGTGAGGGTGGTGGTAATGAAGGCACTCGCATAGTTGGAAACCCGCTGGTCGGTGCGGTTTACTTCCACGGTATAAAACTCCAATTGGTAGCGCCCCTCAGGCAGCTGCCCCGTGCGGAGAAAGTCTTGCGCAGAATAGGCCCCGAAAAAGCCAGGTAGGCTTAGGTTTTGGGTGGCCAGCACATCTTCCAGGTCAGACGCCGTTACCAAAGTGGGGGCACCCGGTAGCAGCGTGAAAATTTCGCCTTGATAGGCTGCTTGAGATTCTAGCAAGGGCACGTCCTGCCCTACTAGCCGGAGCCGGAAACGCAACTGCACATCCAGACTGGGAAGGTCCCGGTCATTGAGCCGCAACAGCAACATCGTTCCGGAGGAAGGCGACACGTAATCTTCCAGAAAGGGAGAGTTGGTAGTGGGCAAGGTTAAAGTCGCACTTACCCCAAACTGCCCTTGCTGGGCCCATGCACCCTGTGCCAGGGTACATACCAAGATTAGCGCTAGAAAGAATCCCGTGGTTTTTTTCATAACTAGTTATTCCGAACGTGCCTCAAACATTCACCTTCCCCTATAAGCTTAGCTGGTCATAGGTAATCACCCATAAGCATCAGAATTAAGAGAAATTAGCTAACCTCAAATTCCCCCTGGGCTCACCTATATTTTATGCGAAATAATTAAATATGAACCACATATGATATCCCTGAAAACGGTGAAACTAGGACCCTGACACGCATTTTCCCTGCTTACGGGATGGAAAAAATAGTGTTATCAAGATATTTTGAATAGAAGATCAGGACCTTTTTCGATGAATTGAGACGAGTCTAAATAGTACTATTTGACAGAGTAATTGAACTGTTGCCATAATCATCCAGATGAATCCTAGCCAGCCCATGATGAAACTCTTGATTTAATCGACAAAACACAATTAAAGAAATCCGCACGTTTGGTCTTGTTTTTCGTTAAGAAGCATTAGACAAGACAGGTCCCGGAATTCAGACTCGGTTTTTTTGAAAAATCCTTAGTTATTTTCTGATAAAAGCAGACCTGGGTGGGGACATAGGGTTGATTTGGGTTGTGCAAGCCTTTTAGCCTACACCCTTGAGGGTTTATTTTGGGGTTTTGAGATCTGTGGGTAGTGAACAATAGGTGCTGGAAAACAAGCTACTTGTCCGCAAGATAAAGGTCAAAAACTGTCTAGATTGGGTTTCCCTACCTGTGCCGTTTTATTGTAATTATCTGAAATTTAGTTGCCTAGGGGAAACGGGTCTGACGGGTATCTTCACAACGCAGAAACCCGTCAGACCCGTGCTACCCCTGAAGCGTGGCAACTCGTAGGGGTGGCGTTCTGCTATGTGTGGCTTACTCACCACTCCAGTCACCCTGACGAAGGCCTGCGCGGCGCGGAAGCGCCTAGGTCGGGAGAATCTAGGAAGTCCTGCGCGGCGCAGAATAGTCACGATGAGAGAACTCAGGAGGCTATAATATCTCACAAACAGTTTATTGCAGGAGCTGTTGTTGGGTTTCCAACAGCCTCTTTCTTAATACCCGAATTCCTTTCCGAAAGGGTAGTTTGATGAGCAGTCTTGACCTAGATATTTCGCTTTCGCTCAACATGACAAAGGTGGGGACCTACAGGCCAACCATGTAAAACACACGTCGCCTCGGCAAGATGACATTCTCTTCACTAACCCAGCCATCCTGACGAAGGCCTGCGCGGCGCGGAAAGGCCTAGGTCGGGAGATTCTACCAAACTGCAAACCTCTAAATTTCAGCCTATTGCAAGGGACATCATGCACACTTACCGGGCAGGGCAGTTTGTGGTCATAAGGCTAGCAGATGGGCAAGCTCTATCTAGGTCCTTCGGCGGAGCCTTCAGGATGACTTGGGGGTGGAATTACGTACGACTGCGTGACAGCGATAGCTCTAATGAAGGATTTAAAATGCAATTGACTGATACCTTCATTTGTCAACCCACCCTATAGACTTTCTAATACTTCAGTTTTCTGTATTCCTCTGCGCGATTCTACATTTGTCCCACCGATTCCCTAGTTTTACGCAAATTCAATTTTCGTATGGACGTTACCGGAAAACTTGTAGAGATCTTTGACACCCAGCAGGTGAGTGACCGCTTTCAGAAGCGAGAGTTTGTAATAGAATTTGCTGAGAATCCTCAGTACCCTGAATTCGTGAAGTTTGAGCTGATTCAGGACAAGGTAGACCTGCTCAACACGTTTCAGGCGGGTCAGGATATTCAGGTTTTCTTTAACCTAAAGGGCCGCAAGTGGAACAGCCCTCAAGGAGAAACCAAATACTTCAATACGCTGCAAGCGTGGCGGCTAGCCGCTCCCCAAGCGCAGGGCGGTGGCGGTGCTAGCACCCCTCCTCCGGCCAACGAAGCTTTCCCTCCAGGACCTGGACCAGAAGAAGACGATCTCCCCTTCTAAATTCTGGAAGCAACCTTCTCTTGAGGGCCGAAATGATTCCGATCGTTTCGGCCCTTTTGTTTTGGAGATTGCTAGTCGAAATCGGACCCATTCATTCGTCGGGCGCAATAGTTTCGACAGTTGGTATCACTTCCTCAGGCAACCATCTCATGAGTAGTGGCTAAACTTCTGTCTGGAAGCCATTTGGCCTCTGCAATTCATCATTTTCAGTCGCGTTACGACGGTGTATTAATAGGCCCCGGATTCATCCGGGGTTTGATAAGTAATCAGAAATCCGGTCGCGCTTAGTGAATTCAAGAGGGAAAAAGAGCCCGAAAGAGCGACCTGATGCCGTATGCTTGTTCAAAGCGTTGGCTAGCCCAGTAGCTAAAATCAAGTGCTTTTATGCAAGGTATTTGAAGGCTTGAAGCCGGAGGCTTCTTCAATGTCCGGGGGTTCCAAGCGGGACGCTTGAAACAGGTACAAAAATTTCAGCCTCTAGGCGACTTAAAGGGCAGAGCGTGACCCAATTACTTTCGCAGACAAGGAGCCAATTAACACAAACCCGTAAGCTGATTTTAAGCTACTGTAATCCTTAAAAGAACACTCACTTTTAGGTTGGGAATAGGAGCTATTTGCTTTGAGCTTTTACCATTTCTCTGCTTGCCGAGTTTAATTCATTTATCAATCCCAATTGGTCCTTCAACCAACTCCGTTCCCGTCCCTAACGCCTCTACATATAAACAAACCACAAACAATTTGCATATACCGCATATTATCTATCTAAACCACTCGTTGTCAACGGGTTTTTATTAGTTTGCTTCCTAATCTACTTCGTGCAATTACCTAAAATATGCGTTCCCGGTTACTTCTGGTCATACTACCCTTTCTAGTCTGGACAAGTAGCCTATATGCTCAGGACTCCAAGGTCATTGATAGCTTGGGGGCTCTCCTTACCGACGCAGACCTGCCAGATAGCACAAGGATTCTAGCCCAATCCGAGTTAGCGTATGAGCTCCAACTTATCGATTTGGACTCTAGCCGCAAGCTGGCTGAAACTGCCCTGGATCAGGCGCAAATTCTGGCCTATACTAAGGGTGCAGAGCGGGCCTTAGGCACCTTGGGATTCGTATACCAACAGGCTGGGGATCTGGAGGCGTCCTACCGGTACTTAAGCAGAGCAGCCGCTACGGCACTCCGCATCGGTGATGGCATCGGCTGGGAAAAGGCCACCCTCGGTTTCGGCTATTATTATTTGAATCAGGGTCTTTATGATAGTGCCCTCATAAAGTACAGAGAGCTAGCCCAAGTGCAAGAAGCGCGAGGAGCCACGACGGCCATCGACTACACGTACAATAGCATTGGCGAGGTATTCCGCAACTTGGGCAACTACGAGGCTGCCCTCCCCTATTACGACCAAGCGATTGCCATTGCCCAGAAAGGGCAAAACCAATACTGGGAGGCTTTCTACCTGGATAATATTGGGGAAGTATATACCCTAATGGGCCGATACACGGAAGCCCTTGAAAAGCATCAACAAGCGCTCAGCCTTGGTGAAGCACTCAACAACGGTTTTATTATCAGCTGGTCCTCGATTGCAGAAGGGGTAGCCCTCACTCATCTGGGGCGGTCCCAAGAGGCCATCCGGTACATCCGCAAGGGGCTTCCTTACGCTGAAAACGCCCAGGACTTGTATTCGCTTACCTACGCCTATACCTACCTAGGTAGGACCTACCGACAACTCAACCGCATGGAGGAGGCGATTGCCTTTGGAAAGCAGGGTGTGGCGGTAGGGCAAACCTTTAGCATAAGCCAGTACAGCGATGCGCTTAAGGAACTGCAACAAAGCTATGCGGCTGCTAAGGACTACTTGCAGGCTTACGAAACGTTGCAATTGTTCAAAATGGTAAGCGATAGCCTGGCAGAGGAGGAAACCAGCAAGACCATAGCTGCCCTGGAAGCTCAAAAGCTACTGGAGCAAGAGCGGGCCAGTTTTGCCGAAGAATCCCTGCGGCAAGGCAAGCAGATTAGCTATTTGCTGTATGCGGGCATGATAAGCATGGTGCTTTTCCTAGCCTATGTGTGGCGGTCTTTGGCCACCAAACGGCGCGACAATGATAAGCTACAAACCCTAAACCGGGAGATTCAAATCCAGAATGAGGCGGTAGAGGCGCAAAACGAGGAAATCACTCAGCAGCGAGACCAGTTGCAGTTGGCCTATGAGAATGTGGAACTGCTAGGCCATATGGGCAAGGCGCTGGCGGCTTCGCTTTCTATGGAAAGCCTCATTACTACCTTCATCCAGGAAGTGGGGCAGCTGGTAGATGCCACCAAGGTGGGCATTGGTCTGTTTCGGGAAGAAGAGCAGGATTTATACTTCCCCTTTACCTTGGAGGAGGGAGAATGGTTCAAAGACGGTAAGGTTTCTCTGGAAGAAATGGACCGCCTGGCGGTACAGTGCTTTTTTCAGCAAAAAGGAATTAGAACCGGCAACTACGAAGGCACTAGCCAGGACGGGATAGACAACCGCATTCCTATCATGGGCAAAAGCCCTTCCCGGTCCATCATCTACCTGCCCGTCACCTACCAGCACAAGCGGCTAGGCGTTCTTACAGTGCAAAGCAATGACAAACTGGTGTACCAGGACTACCATATGTCCTTGCTCCAAAACCTGGCCGTTTACGTGGCGATTGCGGTGGAGAACATCCGTACGCTGCAACAAATGGAGAACCTATCTCTAGTAGCCCGGGAAACCACCAATCCAGTAGTCATTGCCAAAGCCAACGGGAAAATACTTTGGTACAACCGCTCTTTTCAGGAAACCTACGCCCACTTAAACATAGAGGAGTTCATACGGCAGCAGGACGGGGATATGCTTTCCTTTATTGGGTCTGGGCGGGCTAAGGAGGCTTACTTAAAGATATTGGAGACCAAGGAAACCCAAACGCTGATCATGAAGGATCGGCTGAAAGTACCCGGCCAGGATTCCTGGTGGCAGTTGGCAGCCTCACCCGTGCTAAACGAGCAGGGGGAAATAAAGAAGATCATTGGCGTGGGGTCCGATATTACTCAGCTGAGAAATACGCAAGACCAACTACAACTACTGACTGACCGACTGGCTACCATCAACCAAATAGACAAGGCGCTGCTACAATCGGAGTCTTTGGACCAAATTCTGGAAACCTCTACCCGGGCGCTTATGAAAGGCCTGAATGCCTCTCGTGTAGGAATATCCCTGTTTGATTTTGAGCAAGAAGGGTACGTACTGAGGGGCGTACTCAATCAAGAAGAGGCTCCCAGCAGACTAGACAGGGGTCAGCATCTCCCCATTCATGAATTCAACGGGATAGAGCTGCTACAGGAGAACAACCACTATCAGGTGGATGACCTAAGCGAAAAGTCAGAATTGTCTTATACGGATCAAATTCTGCTGGAAGAAGGGCATCGCTCCTACCTGAGCTATCCGCTTATTGCTAAAGAGACGCTGATTGGGGCACTCACGGTGTGTTTCCAAAAAGTAGCTCCTTTCAGTGAGGAGGTCATGGACATCATCCAGGAGGTAGCCTCCGGGGTGGGCCTATCCATCGCGCATTTCCGCTTGCAGGACGACCTGAAGCGGAATCACCGACTACTGGCCGCCAAAAACCGTGATGTGGTGGATAGCATCGCCTACGCCGAGAAAATCCAAAAGTCTGTTTTGCAGACGGAGCACTCCCTCACGGAAATGCTGCCGGAGCATTTCCTATTGAACAAAGCCAAGGACCTGGTCAGTGGGGATTTCTATTGGGTGGAAGAGCACCAAGGGAAGATGTATGTGGCAGTGGCCGACTGTACTGGACATGGCGTACCAGGAGCCATTATGAGTGTGGTATGTAGCAACTCCCTCACGGAGTCTCTACAGAGCGGCATAGAAAGCACAGGGCAGCTATTGGAGAAAACCCGGGACCGCGTGATCCAACGGCTGTCTAACAGCGGGCAGGAACTCACCGATGGCATGGACATATCGTTGTGCGCGTTTGACCTTAAGCAGCATACCCTGGAGTGGAGCGGGGCTTACAACCCGCTGCTGATCATCAACCCAGATCGCAAGGAAACACCTACAGGAGCCTACGCCCTGGACGAAATACCGGGCACTTACGAATGGAAAGGCAACCGACAGCCCATCGGGCTCTCCAAGGCCATGGATCCTTTTACTTCCCACGTGCTGGACTTGCACGAGAAGGACATGGTCTATCTGTTCACCGACGGCTTTCAGGACCAGTTTGGTGGGCCTATGAATAAAAAGTACCTGGCCAAAAGGCTGAAGCGTAAGCTTTGGGAAATCCATCACCACACGCCCGAACGGCAGAAGGAAATCTTGGAACAGGAATTCGATACTTGGCGGGGTACGCAGGAGCAGGTAGATGATGTGTGTCTTATGGGGCTAAGAATTGAACTGGCGTAGAGGGTGAGCTAGTGGGGGCGATTATCAAGAGGCTATTTCTCGCAGAGACGCAGAGGTTTCGCAGGGAGCGCTGAGAAACACTCTTCTATTTTTAATCGTTGAGGAAATTCCAACGTCGAACTTCCAACCTCCAACTTCGACCCTCCAACTCTAAAAGCTCTCTATTACGCTGCGCGTTCGTCCTGGTCTTCTTTGCCTTTCTGTCCGGCCACTTTGGGCTGCAGTCGGAAACCCATCACCAGAATATCGTCTACTTGGGATTGTTGGCCTTTCCATTCCTCCAAAGCCGATTCTAGCTCTTTTTGCTGCTGGCGCATCGGTAGGTCATGTATGCGGTGGAGTAGAGCCCGGAAATGCTTGGTCATAAACTTCCGGTTATCGGGCCCGCCATACTGGTCTTGGAAACCATCCGAATAGATATAAAAGGTAGTTTCGCTATCCAGCTCCAAAGTGTGCTTCTGGTAGGGTTGGCGCCTGCCTATCTGGCTACCGCCAATGGGATACCGATCGCCCTT
The DNA here is from genome assembly GCA_038525885.1 of Bacteroidota bacterium. Classification (GTDB taxonomy): domain Bacteria; phylum Bacteroidota; class Bacteroidia; order Cytophagales; family Cyclobacteriaceae; genus DMST01. The sequence goes on along the minus strand of JBCBHI010000042.1, from coordinate 5,814 downwards.
GATTAGCTCTATTTCGCCATTTCTTACGAAAATCAAGGGGTTTTTGGCTCCCGAGAATTGTACCGTATGGTCTTCCTTATGGATCACACACAAGGCCATATCCATCCCGTCATTATTCTGGGTTTGCTCTTGTTTCAGCGCCCGCTTCACCTCCTCGTGTAGCTCATCCAGAATGGCATCGCTATCCCGCAAGCCGCGCTTGTTTACCAGGTCATTGAGTAGCTGCGTACCAATCATAGACATGAAAGCACCCGGCACCCCGTGCCCGGTACAGTCCACCGCCGCAATGAAGATGTGATCATCCTTCTCCGCAAACCAGAAGAAATCACCCGAAACGATGTCTCTGGGACGGAAGAGAATGAAGGAGTCTGGCAAGTGCTCGCGGATCACAAACTGACTGGGAAGCATGGCTTCCTGAATCCGTTGTGCGTAGGTGATACTACTGGTGATGCTTTTGTTCTTTTGGGCCAGCTGGTCATTGCTTTCTTCCAAAGCCTCCTGATTTGCTCGCAGTTCCTCGTTGGCTTCCTGAATCTGCATTTGTTGCAGTTGCAGTTTCTGGTTGTCCCTTTGCTTGGACCGGAAACTGATAATAAGCACCAAAATCACCAACAGGCCCAGTATTCCGCCAATAATAGCGTAGCGCCGGGCAGCTTTTTGCCTTTCCAGCTCCGCCGTCTGCGCATCGTTTTGGGCCTGTAGGGTAGCGAGTTCCTGCTGCTGGATGACCTCTTGTTGGGACTGGCGTTCTGCTTGCCTTTCCAGCTCCGCTTCCTGCTCTTTGCGCTGCTGCTCCAGCCGGGCTAGTTCCGCTTGCTGCCGCTCCGCTTCCAAAGTCTGCTGGGCCAGCGCCAACTGCCGGGTAGCGCGGTCGGCCTCTAGCTGCTGATTGCGCAACTCTGATTGACGCAGGTCCTCTTGTTGCTGTAGCAGGGCCAGCTCTCTTTGCTGTAGCAGAAGCTGGTTTTCCTGCCGCTCTTGCTCCTGCACCAGCGAACGTTGGGCTAAGAGTTGCTGACGCAGTGATTGTTCTTCCTGGTCAAGTTCCCGCTGGGCATCTCGTTGCTCTTGTCGGCGGGCAGTAGCTTCATCCCGCAACTTGCGGGCAATATCTCGTTGCAACTCCTGATACTCCTGGGCCTTTTGGTTGTTGCCTGCCTGGTTGAACAGTAGAGCCAAAATGCGGTAGCTGTCCACCAATACCTCTTCTGCCTTGAGCGGCTCCGCCAGCTTAATGGCGTTGTCCACCTCTTCGCGGGCATTGAGTGGCTTTCCGTTCACATAGCTACTTGCCGCCAGGTAGTTAAATACTTTGGCCTGCCCTACCAGGTCCTCCGCCTCCACGTACATCTTCAGCGCCTTGCGGTAATATTCCTCCGCCCGCGTTTCTAGCCCTAAACTGACATAAGCCACCCCCGCATTGATCCACATCTGCGCCAGATCTTCAATCGGCACATCCTTCGGGTTCAGCGTCTGGATAAGCTCCACCGATCGGTCAAAGTATTCAATAGCCGTTTTGGAGTCGTCGTTTCGTTGGTACAGGAAGCCCAGATTGTTGAAAGCTGTAGACATACCCACAGCATCGTTCTGGCTTTCGTAACCTCGTAAGAGTGCCTCCGTGTAGCGCTGCATCGCCTGTTTCTGCCCTAGTTGATAGGCCAGATCGGCCAGCTTTAGGGTGATACGGTATTCTGCTTCCTTCTCCCCTTGGGTAAGGTAATGCTGCCTCAGTTGTTCGTAGGTAGTCAGAGCTTGGTTTCCATCTCCTTGCAAGTCATAGGCTTCAGCCAGCTCCTTCAGGGTAGGGCCTTGCCACAAGGCACGGTCCGATACTGGTAATTCCTGCCGGGCTTTCTGATAGTTCTCCGCTGCCTTGCCGTATCCTCCTATGCTCACATAGTATTGGGCCATCGCCCAGTGTACATAGCCCCGCTGGGGAATGTTTTGCAGGTCAGTATACACTCGCTCTGCACCTAGCAGATTGACTAGCGTGGCTCCTTCCAGTCCCAAAGCCTGATTAGCCTTAGCCAGTATAAAATAAGCCTCGGCCTCTACTTCCAGAAAATTGTTGCGTTGTGCGCCTTCCAACACCTCCTGGCCCAGGGCCAGTACATCTCCCCACTCCTCATCATCAGCCAGGGCCTGTGTTTGGTCCAAACCTTCACGCAACGCAGTGGTATCGTTTTCAATTTGGGCATAGCTATTCCCTGCCCACAGTAGGGCAAAAAGTAAGCAACCAAATTGGCAAAAAAGTGACTTCACTAGGTTACAGGTTTACTTTCACACCAAAGCTCCATAGGCGCCTTCCGGGGTCACCATACAAGGCCTGAATGCTTTCGTCGTTCAAGATATTATTCGCGTTGACATACACCAACGCATTTGGGTTAAGTTGAAAATTAACGTATGCATTGAGCATACTGCGGAAGGGAAGTTGCTGCGAACGACCATCGTATCCGTAGAGCGTTTCGGGGCCATACAGATTCATGTTCATGCTAGCGGTGAGCCGCTCCAGTGGTGTGGTATAGGTACCAAACAAGCTCCCGAACATCACGAAGGGTTCCAGCCCTAAGTCCTCGGATGGTACGCGGTTGAATAGCATATTGAAATTACCTCCTACTGAGAAGTTGTTAGTAAACCACTCAGCACCTATCGAAGCCCCCTGTTTTACGGGAGCACGGCTGGCGTGTGTCCAAATGATAGTATCTCGCGCCACATCGGCAGTCCCTTGAAAAACCGCTATCGGCACATCCTGAATACTCGTTCGGAACAGCTCTACATCCAGGTAACCATTCTCTAAAACAGATCCGCGGAAGCCTACCTCGATGGATTGGCTTCGGATGGGATCCAAACTGGGTAAGGGGTTAAAATGACGGGTATGCCCTGGTGTGGCGCGCTCTGTATTGGAATAGAAATTCTCCCAGCCGTGGGAAATCCCTGTAGCCGACGAGAAGGCCACCCTTACGGTTTGCTGTGAGGGAAGTCTGTAGGTCGCCCCTAGTAAATAGGACGGAGAGCGGATACTTTCGGCACTGTCCACGATGGGCTGCCTGTATCCTGCATGGAACAGCAGGGTATTGTCCAACAAGCCATATTGTCCCTGTACAAACATGTCACCGACAAAGAGTGACCCAATATTGTTGACCAGAAAGCTATTGAGAGCCGTACTATCATCTGAGTCTATTTCAGCTAGCTGTTCCTCGGTAATGGAGGCTGTAACACCCGCATAGCCCATAATGCCCCCGTGGATTTTCAAGGCGCCAAATTGGCGATTGTACCCGGTTTCGGTATACAATCTAGGCCCCGAGGCAACCGCCCCAGGATACCCTACTCCCATATCCGCAATGACGAATACCAATTGATTCTTGGTATACAAGCCTTTGTACTCCCCTTCCAGGTTGACGGAAGTGTTTTGGAGGTTGCGGTTGGTAAGGCTGATATCGCCCATCTGGCGAAAAACCGTCTGTTCTTGGCCCGACCCAAGATGTACGCCCAAGGCGAATTTCCCTTCCTTCTTCCCTACATATCGTAACTGGGTATAACCACTGAATCCCGTACGGGCAAGACTTGGAAAAGAGGCCACTGAGCTGGCATCCGCTTGTACATACAGTAAACTATCCAGAGGAATCCAGGAATCTGTTGGCAAGTGAAAATAGGCCATATCCATGGTACGGGCGCTGGAAAAGTACTGGGCTCCCACCCGGATAGTAAGTCTACTTTTGATGCCAACCTCTACAGCCGCACTATGTCGGTATTGTCTGGAATTGGTAAACTCACTTACTGCGGAAGCATGTATGCCATTGCGACTCGCCTCTTTGGTGATGATATGCACCACACCTTCTACCGCTTCCAGCCCTTGCACCACCCCCATGGGGCTGCGGTACACTTCTATCCGGTCAATATCATCCATCGATACCGGCAACTGGTTCCAGGTGATACTACCGTCAAAGGCGTTGTTCCAGGGGTTACCGTCGATTAGCAAAAGTACCGTGGGTGCCTCCGCCTGGTACAACTCTCGCACTTGAGTGTAGCGGGTAGCCCCACGAAAATGAACGGTATAATTATCCCTAGTGACCTCGCGCACCAATACACCCGGCACGAAACGAAGGGCCTCGGGTATGGTCCGCACACCCAGCTTTGCCAGCCTATTGGCGGTAAGTACCGTCACCGAATAGGGTACATCGGCTTGCTCGGTAGGCAAGATACCCAGCGAGTTCACCTTGGGCAGCTCAATACTGCGCACTTCCAAGTTCAGGACATCCTCCTGAATGGTAAAGGCATACGTTCGGTTCTGAGCCGTATCCGCGCCAGTATCCTGCGCCCTCATGGGATGTGCCAAGGCAGCCCCGGCTATCAACCCTATGGATAGTTTTCTTAGAATCCGCATCTTCCAAATTCGTAGTCAATCAATCCATCTTCACTTTGCGCAGCATTTAGCTGTCCACTCTCAGAGAAATTCTCGAAAGTCACCATTCTTCCGTCCTGATCAGTAATGGAGGCAATCGCTTTGTTTTTGGGCAATACCGAAAGGAAAGATCTCCAAGAATAATCAATACCCAACAAGCTTAATTCAGGGCTTTGCTGTACCATGAGTTGTATACCCACGGGCAGCCAAAAGTTCGGGTTGACCACATCCTCCGTATAGGTAAAAGTGAGTTCCGTTTCTCCTGGGCCTATTTGCTGAACTACATCTCCCTGTTCATTGTATAGGAAAGAAATATAGCTGGTATCCGGCACCCCGTCATGGTAGTTAACAATTCCCACCAGATCTAATTGACCTTCTTCATTATAGAAGTACATACCTTCCAATACCTGATCTATAGTATCATACAAGGCGAAGTATTCCAGCCTACCTTCTATGTCATAAAAGAACTCCCAGAAGAAAGATCCCAGGAAGAAATCTTCTACCGTAGCATAGGCCAGGAAATCACCCGTGTATTCAAAGAATGCCGATTGTCGGTTGATCTCACGGCCTCCCATGCCTTCTTGGGTGAAAAGCTGCATTTCCTCAATAAAACTCTCCCCATTTTGCCCTCCTATCTTAAACCGATAATCTGTGGAATCCGTGAGAATCTCCTGTAGCACGCAAGTAGCCTCGCTATTAGTCCCAATGAAGATCGTATCAGACCATTCAGAAACATTCTCTCCGTTCACGGACCGTGCCCGGAAGTAGTATTCATCAAAAAAAGATTCTGGCGCCCAGCCGTATCCCATCTCCTCGGTTTCATCATCCACAAAGACCTGGGTAGAGTCTTCAAAATCCAGTGCTAGAGAGATCTGAACTTGGTATTTTTCGGCTAAGGGAATGGATTCCCAACGTACGAGCCTAATTCCGGGAGGAAGCTCATCCGGAACCCCTAGGATGGGCGGTTCCAAAGGCAATAGCTGTACCGTAACCACTTCTGAGTAATTCTCATCCGATACCCCCTCAGTGGCGGTAGACACGCGGCAATAGTACATCTCAAAAGGAGCAATTCTATTACCTCGCACCTTCTGGTCCGTCCTGTCAGAGATGAAGGTGACCACTCCAACTTCGGTAGAAAAAGCAGAGTCGGTAGAAACCTCCAGCAAGTACTCTTCGGCATCAAATACTTCCCCCCACTCTATGGTGAATTCCTCCTGATCTACCTCCCGAACCTCAATGATGGAAGGCTGCGGGAACGCATAATTATACTCCTCAAATTCACAGCTTCCTAATCCTAGAAGCCCCAGAACCAAGGCTCCTAAGTGGGCTCGGTACCTGCCTCGTGTTTGTGTACTAAGGTCAACCATTCTTTCGTTCTTCCCCGCTCTAAGGTAAGGGCTTTTGCCTAACCC
>JBCBHI010000041.1:0-14181 GCA_038525885.1 Bacteroidota bacterium | reverse complement strand
AGCAGGAGGAAAGCAAATTGAGCTGCATGGTGCGTTTGAAGTCTGCAGCCCGTACATCCTTTAAAACCGCCAGGTACCACCTCAAGAAAAAAATCAGGACCGGAGTTAAGGCTAGCTGAAACAGCACTGCCAACGTAAGGGAGAATTGGCTGTAGAAAAGGAATAGTAGGCTAAAGTTTGCCAGCCCAAACACTACCATGACGAACCGAAAGGTTCCCCGTACGCCTAGCATTAAGCTCAAGGTTTGGTCTCCCCTGCGGGCGTCCTCTTCATGCTGGTATACCTGAGTCATGGGATACGAGCCCCAAAGTAATAAGGTGCTAAGTGCAGCAGGTAGGTGCACAGCAGGTTCTGCAAGGAAAGCTGTCCAACCATGTAAGCCGATCCACACCATGCACCAAGTGAAATACCCCTGAAACAAACCCACGATTAGCCACCCAGCCACTGGGTATTTTTTCAGGCGGACACTAGGGTGTGAGTAGGCTTTGGAGATCAGCCCATACAACAGCACCATGAGGGCAAACTCTATGGAGATAATCAAAGACAAGAGCAGACCCAGGGCATCAAAAAGCAAAGCTGCCCAATAAAGCTGACGTGACACCGGCAGCGGCTTCTCTACTCCACCTATGCTGTCCTCGTCTTTATCAAAATAACTATTGAAGCCGTTGCTAGCCGGATAAACCAATAGATGCAGGATAATAAAAATCAGGACCGCCTCCCACCAGACCACCTGAGGGTCGAACGCTAAGGCGAACAAAAACACTGGCATCAGGAATATGGAGAAGGGAATACGCAGGTGTTGCCAGGTAGAGCGTGAAAACATGGGTTTTAGGTTTGCTGAAAGGTAGTTTTTTCCCGCGGAGAGACCAACAAGTAAGATACGAGCCTTTCCTTTTGCGTTAAATATGCTTACTTGGACCCTGTGAAGTCAGCAATAACGGCTATTGGCACCGCACTCCCCTCCTACCGCTTACCGCGGGCCGTAGTCGCAGAATCGCATGTGGTAGCATCGCGAGCAGAAGGGGCGTTGGAAACAAGGATTAGGGCGATACACCGTGCATCGGGAATACAAACACGTTACAGCGTGATTCCTGATTTTCTACAGAACGGCCACGATTCATCACTGTTTTCCAAGGGATTTCAAGATCCTTTTCCTGGTACCGATGCCAGGATGGAGGTATACAGGCGCACCGCCTTACCCTTGGCCAAGCAAGCAGTGGAACAGGCTTTTGAACAGCGAGACCTGGCCCGAGAAGCTATCACCCACGTGGTGGTGGTAAGCTGCACAGGCATGTATGCCCCTGGCCTAGACATTGACTTAGTATCAGCACTGGGGCTGGGCAAACATGTACATAGGACTGCGATCAATTTCATGGGATGTTATGGAGCCTTCCCCGCCATGAAGGTAGCGGATGCTTTCTGCAAGGCAGACCCCAAAGCTAAGGTGCTAGTGGTCTGTGTGGAGCTATGCAGCCTGCACTTTCAGCAAGCTACTGACGAGGACACCCTACTGGCCATGGCCTTGTTTGGAGACGGGGCGGCCGCCCTGCTTGTGGAAGCGGCAGATGACCAACCCCGACTGGAAATAGAGGCTTTTCATAGTGGACTTGCTCCCGAGGGTCGCAATGACATGGCCTGGAAGATCGGCGATCTGGGCTTTGAGATGAAGCTATCTTCTTACGTACCCAAGGTGATCGAAAGCGGAATTGCCCCACTCACCCAAAGCCTGATGCAAGCCCTGGATATGGAACTGAGCCAGGTAAACCACTTCGCCATTCACCCCGGAGGCAGGAGTATTCTACAGGCAATTGAAAGCCAGCTAGAAATAAGCCCAGAGCAAAACCATCATGCCTACGAAGTATTGAAAGAGTGTGGCAATATGTCCTCACCTACCGTGTTGTTTGTGCTCCAGCGGGTATGGCAAGAGCTCCAAAACACCCAAACTGAGGGTCCTATTCTTAGTTTCGCGTTTGGCCCCGGACTCACCCTTGAAAGTAGCCTATTCACAGCTTACCAATGAGCCGCCCTGATTTCAGCACCCGCTCCATGGAACCCGAGATCATGGACGACTTGGAGGCAAGCCGTGGTGACGCGGTATTCCAGACTCTACGCGAGCTAGCCACAGTAAACCGGCTGTTGGGAGGCAATTACATTACCATTAATGGCCTGAAAACGCTTACCCGCGGGTGGGATAGAAACCGAACGCTGAAAATAGCCGATTTGGGCTGTGGCGGTGGTGACATGCTCATAAAAATGCACCGTTGGGCTAAGCGAAAAGGCCTGAAGGTGGAGCTGGTTGGAGTGGATTTCAATGCGGACATTACCACCTTCGCCAAACTCAACACTACGGATTACGAAAATATATCCTACCAAACCCTGGATGTTTTCTCACGCGAATTTGCCCAGCAAAGATTCGACATCGTAGTCTGTAGCCTGTTTCTTCATCATTTCACAGACCTAGAGCTATCGGCCTTTCTTTCTCAGCTTACTCAACAAACCAACCTGGGCATCATCATCAATGACTTGCACCGCCACCCCCTGGCTTTTTACAGCATCAAGGCGCTGACGAGGGCCTTCAGTAAATCAGCTATGGTGAAATACGATGCTCCTCTTTCCGTATTGCGGGCTTTCAGTGCCGGGGAATGGAAAGAGATTCTAAGGGAGGCTTCTATTGATGAGTTCCGGATGCGATGGCGATGGGCGTTCCGCTGGGAAATCATCATCAAAGGTGCGCAGGACTAAGTTATAGGTCTGGATCTAGGCCCAATTTATCTACCAAGTCTTGAAGTAAGGGTTGTTTTTCCAGCAGATGCTGAAGCTTCTCCTGGTTGGTGTAGGGCCGGCGTTCTTGGGTTATTTCTACCTCTCTGCCCTCCAACTGTAGTCCTGGCTTGCCCAGTTTTCTTCTGAGAAAAGCCAAAAGGGGCTCCCTAAGCTCACCTAGAATATCTTTCTGGATAGTACTAGTCACGGACAGGGTAATAACCTGCGAGTCCAGGTTCAAATCATAGGTGTTATTCCGCACAGACTTTTGCTTGGCTGTACGCCCTGGTTCTTCCCAAATAGGTTTCCAGGCTTCCTCAAAGCTTTCCTGCGTAAGCGGTACATCCGTAGCTAGTACGGGTTCGGGTACAGGAGCCTCTTCTTCCGTTTTACTTTCTGGAGCAGGCTCAGGCTTGCTTTCGCTGGGAGTCGGAGCGGCAGGGGGAGCCGTAGGATCGGGCATGGCGGCAGTCCGTTTCAGCCCGCCATGACGAAGGGGCCGAATAGGAATACTGTCACTAGCGCCACCCGCAGAGGCAGTCGTTGGGGAAGCGGCAGTCTCTGCCGGAGCCGTCTCGGTTACTTCACTTTTTTTTTTACCTCTTCCAGCGAGGCCTGAGTGAGGTTAAAAGCACGATTGAGGTGGGCGATTTTCATCAAAGCCAACTCCACGTGCAGTCGTTGGTTTTTGCTGCCTTTATACTGGATATCACATTGGTTAGCCAGATGTAAGCCGGAAAGTAACCAACCCGTAGGCACCGCACTTGCCTGTTGCAAGTACCTTTGCCGGGTTTCGTCTGCCACTTCTAGCAATTGCACGGTCTCTGGGTCCTGGCAAACCAGCAGATTTCGTAAGTGCTCCGATAAACCCACAATGAAGTTGTGCCCATCAAATCCCTTCTTCAGGATATCATCGAAGGTCAGCAATGAAGCACTGATATCTTCAGCCACCAAATGATCTACCATTCGGAAATAGTAGTCATAGTCCAGAATATGCAGGTTATCGATCACATTCTGGTAAGTGACCCGGTTGTCATTGCTAAAGGTGACCATCAGGTCAAAAATAGACAACGCGTCACGCATGGCCCCATCTGCCTTTTGGGCAATCAGGTGTAGGGCTGCCTCCTCGGTATCTACCGATTCTTGGGTGGCAATATTGGCCAACTGCCCTGCAATATCACTAATTTGTATCCGGTTGAAATCGAATATCTGACAGCGAGAAAGTATGGTAGGGATGATCTTGTGTTTCTCGGTAGTGGCCAGGATAAAAATGGCGTAGCTTGGAGGCTCTTCCAGGGTCTTCAAAAAGGCATTGAAGGCCGCATTGGAAAGCATGTGAACCTCATCTATAATATAGATCTTGAATTTGCCTTGCTGAGGAGGATAACGGACCTGGTCTACCAGATTTCGGATATCGTCTACCGAGTTATTAGATGCCGCATCCAGCTCGTAGATATTGAGAGCCCCGGTGTTCTCCACATCCTCGGACTCAAACCCATTGACTACTCGGGAAAGGATTCGTGCACAGGTGGTTTTGCCCACACCGCGAGGGCCACAAAACAGTAGCGCCTGGGCTAAATGGTTGTTTTTGATGGCATTGCGTAGTGTGGTAGTGATGTGTTCTTGTCCCACTACCTCATCAAACCCGCGCGGGCGGTATTTCCGAGCCGATACCACGTAATTTTCCATTGCCGAAAGATAACCCATTCGGGGGGATTATGAGGCGCTAAAGATGAAAAGGATGAAGGGGTAAAGAAAAGCTCCTGACTCACAGCTAAATACACCCAAGGGAAGAATGCAGACAATGTATACTTACACGCAAACAGAGAGCCGCTTTCACTAGAGATCTGGGGCTTCCCTAAGCAGAGAAAATGCCGAATTTCTCCTGAAAATGGACGAACTCATTGGCCAGGGACTTAGCGCTGCCCGAGGTTACCTGATTGATGGGCAGCCTACCGGCCATATCCGTTTGCCAGATGATCTCCAATCGGCATGCGTCGTAGCCCAGCCAGATTACATTTCGCATGATGTAGCACAGCCTACCCCGAATAGAGTTGCCTAAAGCGGGAATCTCGTTAGCTTCTATGGACTCCGCTACTGAGTAGAGCGAGCCATCTGGCGCATGCTGGTAGCCTTCATAGTAAACAAAATCCCGATCGGGCAAGAAGGGAATTCTACCCGTATCGCAGGGAATCTGAAAGACCCGATGATCCCCTTCCGCAGCCCACTCTATTACCTGGTCCACGGTAGGGTCCCAATCAACCTGCGCTGCCTTATTTAGGATGACATAGTCGGCTACCTCGTTGACAGAGGAATTCAAACTGGCGTGTGCCCTAAGGAGGGGAATAGGGTCCCCCTCTACCATTAGTTTTTCTATGGAAAATACCCCTTTGCGATGGTAGACCTTCCAGTCTGGCCGGTTCCAAAACTGGTCGCCTTTGGATAGAAGGCTCTGTTTTCGATCGGGTAGCGAATCAGGAACCAGTTGAGATATGGGTACATGATGGTAGTGTACCTTAGGCATCAATCGAGATTTTCGAGTTTAATCGATCAATCTCGTCCTTGAGGTCACGGATTTGTTCAATATAATCAAGCTCTCTGGCTTCACGCTCCTCTTCTCTCTGACGGAATTTCTCCTCCTGAACCAGCGATTTCTGAATCAGCCGGTCCGACTCTTCTTGTCTATGCTGGTTGATGACGAAGGAAGAGATGGTTTTGCAAACCCCTTCAAAGAAATGCATCTGCACATCAGTGAAAGGCTCAAACTTAGCCAGCTCAATAACTCCTTCCACCGACTCGTCCTCCATGATGGGGACCATCGCTAGGAAGGAAGGCGTGGCTTCGCCCAGCCCAGAGGTTATTTCTATATAACCATCAGGCACCTCCGATATCATGTAGGATTTACCTTCCAAATAAGGCTGCCCTAGAAAGGACTGCCCCGCCACCACCTCTTTTGAGATATATTTCTTTTTGTTGTACGCATAGGACGCCTTCAATACCAATAGGTTGTCCATAGGGTCCTGGGTACCTTGATCATTGGCAACAAATACCCCCCCTTGGTTTGCGTCCAGGTACTCAATGAGAAAACTCAAAATATCGTTGTATACCTCTTCCGCTTCTCGCTTGCTCCGCAAAAACTCATTCACTTTCGCCATCCCTTCAGTATACCATTGGCGGTTTCGCTCTTCCTCCTGGGCTTTCGTAAGCTGGGTAAGACTATCTTTTAGCTCCTTCTCATTTCCTTGCATCCGTTCGTTATTCTCACGGAGTTCCGCTAATACCTCTCCAGTTTTCTCTTCCGCTTGCACACTGCGGTAACTAAAGGCATACAAAACCAAAAAGAAGGACAACATACCTAGGGCTCCCGTGAGGTAGCGCAGAGGCCCATCGATAAATATGCTGGAATTCCCTTCCACCTCTATTTCAATCAAGGCATTGATCTCTGCATATAGAACTACCTGACTGGCTCCCACCAGAAACATGGCCGTCATGATAAGCCGTTCCGTTTTCCAGTCGAAAATCGCCAGGGGAATAGCACAAAAGGCCCCTACTACCAGCAGGGCCACCGGTGGCACCTCCTCACCCACCGTATTGGTAGCCCCTACATAACCACTCGCCAACAAAATGGGCACTAACGACAAGACAATTCTGGCAATGAGAGGTTGGTTGGCAGCATTCAAAGGAAACGTAACCAGGAAGCCTAATATCCCCACGGCAGGAATCCACAGAATAGAAGGAAAGTAAATGAAGGATATGACGTTGAAAGGAATGCCTATGAGTACCACAAATATGATTGCAGCCGCATTAGAAATCTCAATTGACAAATTGAGTTCATGACTATATTCCTCACGGGTTCCAATCCGCAGTAGGTTACCAAGTGCCGACATTAGAATACGTTTGTCTTAACTGACGGAAAATAAGGGATTCTTGCAGGAAAGAAAAGAATTCTTTCCTTGCCTAACTACCCATCTACAAGACTCTAGAGCCAGAAATGGCCCATTAAAACCTATCTCACTTTGGCCTTACGAATGATACGGCTAAACAATTTGGGGAAGAACCGCTTGACATATACCCCCATCACTTCACGGGTTCCTCCTACTAAAATCTCCTCTTTCTCCTTTTCTATAGCACGCATAATAATACGCGCACACTGATCCGCAGGCATCCCATTGGCTTGGGCCTCATCCATTTTGCCAAGCTTTTCACCAGACCCCACCAGGGCGTTTACAGAAATCTGAGTCCTAATAAACCCAGGGGCTACCATCAGCACCTTCACGTTCTCTCGCCATACCTCAGCCCGTAGCGAATCAAAAAAACCATGCAAAGCATGCTTGCTACCCGCATACCCACTGCGATAAGGGGTACCAAACTTACCCGTAAGGCTAGACACGGCCACAATATGACCAGACTTACGTTCCAGCATATGGGGCAGGACAGCTTTGGTCAGGGCTACCGTACCCAGATAATTCACTTTCATGATCCGCTCATAGACGGATAGTGCCGTATTTATGGTCAGGTCTCTTTGGCTAATTCCTCCGTTGTTGATCAAGACATCTATTCTACCAAAGGCAGCTATGGCCTGCTTAGTCTTTTCCTCCATGGTTTCCATCTCCGTGAGATCAAGGGGGAGAATGGCCACTCGGTCAGGCTGGGCACACGCGGCTTTCACACGCTCCAGTTCCGTCTCGCGCCGGGCAGAAATTATCACCTGGCCACCTGCCTTCGAAAGCTCCATCGCAAACCCTTCCCCAATCCCCGAGGAAGCTCCGGTCACCCATACTACGCTATCCTTTATGCGTGTCATAATTGTGTGGTTTCAATTTATCTGGGTACCCGATTGTACCATACGAAAGTATATCCATGGCTATGTTGCTCATCAGCCGGGTGAGCCTCTCTCCTTTCCTCTACAAATTTATTGGCGTCAAACTCAGGAAAGGTAGTATCCCCCTCAAATTCCCCATGCACTTCCGTAATCACCAGTCTATCTACCAGATCCTTCTCCAAGGCTTGCCGATAAATCTCTCCTCCACCCAAAATATACACTTCTTGCTGCCTGTGTGCTTTGGCCGTCTCCAGCGCCTCCTCCAAGGAATGGAACACCAAACACCCCTCCGCAGTATACGCCCGGTTGCGGGTCACAATCATATTCAGCCGGCCGGGCAAGCCCCCCATCCCCATGGACTCAAAAGACTTGCGGCCCATGACTAGCATATGCCCCTTAGTATACGTTTTGAAATGCTTCAGGTCTTTGGGTAAGTGCCATACCAGGTCATTATCCTTCCCAATCACACCATTTTCAGCACGTGCAACAATGATCGTTCGTATCATAACTTATTCCCTCGTAAGAAATCCTCAATTCCCATTCTTCGTTTTCCTTGGAGCTGCAACTCCAACACCGCCAAGGCACCGTCCGCGGTACCAAAAAGCAGTTCCTTCTTATTGTCGGTTACATATTCCCCTACGGCCAGCTTCCTATCCTCCATCTTTTCCGTACGGAAGATCTTGAGTTGACTACCATTCAAAGTCGTCCATGCCGCCGGATAGGGAGACAGCCCTCTAATAAAGTCATACACCTTCTCTGTAGGTTGATTCCAGTTGATCTCACAGGTCTCCTTATAGATTTTGGGAGCTGGTTTTAGCTCCACGCTATCATCTTGTGGCAGCTGCGGGTACTCTCCATTGGCGATGGCCTCTACCGTTTTCAGCACCAACTGTGCGCCCCTATTCATCAATCGGCCATATACATCCCCTACGGTATCCTCCTCATGAATCGGCTCTTTATCCTGAAAAATGATATGACCGGTATCAATTTCATGCTTCAGAAAAAAGGTCGTTACCCCTGTTTCCTTTTCGCCGTTCATGATAGCCCAGTTGATGGGGGCGGCCCCGCGGTATTGAGGCAACAAGGAGCCATGCAGGTTGAAGGTGCCAATTTCCGGCATATCCCACACGGCCTCAGGCAGCATTCGGAAAGCCACCACCACCTGAAGATTGGCATTGAGGCCACGCAGCTCAGCCTGAAAATCCGGGTCTTTCAGTTTGGTAGGCTGCATAACGTGGAGCCCATGCCTAAGAGCGGCTTCTTTCACCGCCGACATGGCCAATTTCTGGCCCCGGCCCTTAGGCTTATCCGGTGCCGTAATCACACCCACTACGTTAAACCCACTTTCTACCAGAATGTCCAAACTAGGCACCGCAAACTCTGGTGTGCCCATATATACTATCCGAAGTTCTTGAGGTGATCTCGCGTTGCTCATGTGGCGGCAAAGGTAGCCAATTGGCCCGCATGGCGAAACGGATAACCGCTTTCAGTACCCATAGCTTTTTGGCCACCCGTAGAGTAACTGTAGAGGCTCAAAAATCTGGAGGTAGGGTTCCAAAAACTACCTTGTCAGAAGCAAAGAAATAGCCATGTCCAAAGCCACTGAAAAAATAAACTGGCGAAATCACCTCATCGAGTTCCTTATGATCACTCTGGGAATCATGCTGGCCTTCGGGTTGAACACCTGGTGGGGTAATCATAAGGAAAGCAAACAAGCCCAGCTATATCTTGAAGGCCTAGAGGCTGAACTCCTGGACAACCAGCGGCAGCTACGAGTTCTACTGCCCTATCACCTCCACTTGATGCAGGGAATGCGCGATAAGCCCCAAGAAACCATTTTGCAGCTCAACTCAGGCTTCCTAAGCAAGGTAGCCTGGATGAGTGCCAATCATACCTTATTAAAACAGCACATAGATCTTCGTCTATATACCCAGCTTTCCACTACCTACAATTTGCATGATAAGCTTAGCCAGCATATTTCCTTTGCTGGCAATCAGGTTCATGAGCTCAACGTGATGGCACCGTTCTATTTACTTCGAGCCAATTCTCTTACCGATCAACAAAAAGAGCAATTAGTCTCCGAATTAGGCCGTGGTTGGGTGCCCGTTCTGGAAGATTGGTCCAACTATGAAAAACTATATCTGAGAGAAATCAGCAAAAGCCTGGCCCACATGGAGAGTCCGGAAAGGTACCAAGTGATGCTCGACAGCCTGCAGATTGCAGACAGTTTATTACTCTTAAGTAGAGATTCACTCCTTCAGCAAAGCCAATAGCCTTTTGAATTCAGTAAAAAGAGCCGAACTTTAGTTCTACTATTTCGGTTGAAAAACTATGATTCAGGAAGCATTGGTTTGGGTCATTTTTGCTGCCGCCTTGGCTTGGTTGGGATATAAATTTTTATGGCCCAAAAAGAAGGCTGATTCTGGCTGCGCAGGCGGCTGTAGCTCTTGTAGTGTTACGCCAGCCTTGGACGTGAACCGCATAGAGCAGGAGCTGAAACAGCGAAAGGAGTTTAATGGATGAAAGAGGAATCGGACCACGATTACCTCAAAGGGCGCGGTGCCCAACTTAATACTCACAATCCTTTTCAAAAACACGAATACGTTCAGGAACATTGGGAAGGGTTGGACGAAGCTTACCAACGCCCCCCTAAACGTGAAGTCTTTTTGGAACACCCCAAAAAGATTGTGAATAAGGTAGAAAGCCCCGATCTACCGATGCCCTACTCCATCAATCCTTACCAAGGTTGTGAGCATGGGTGCATTTATTGCTATGCCAGAAATAGTCACCAATACTGGGGATACAGTGCAGGGCTAGACTTTGAGAGCAAACTGATTGCCAAGCCCAACGCGCCACAACTGTTGGAAAAAAAGTTGCTTAGTAAAACCTGGCAGCCCCAACCCATTTCCCTTTCAGGCAATACAGATTGCTACCAACCACTAGAGAAGGAACTCAAAATCACCCGCCAACTCTTGGCGGTCTTTCTAAAATATGGCCATCCTGTCTCCATCATCACCAAAAACCAACTAGTTCTGAGAGACCTGGACATCCTGAGGCCCTTGGCTGAGCAAAATCTGGTGCATGTGTATTTGAGCGTGACCACTCTAGACGAAAGCCTTAGGCGCAAACTGGAACCGAGAACGGCCACGGGAGCCAATCGGCTGAAAGTAGTGGAAACGCTTACCAAAAATGGGATCCCTACTGGGGTGATGGCAGCGCCAATTATCCCGGGCATCAATAATCAAGAAATTCCGAGCCTGATAAAAGCCGCCTCTGAGGCCGGGGCACTCACAGTGGGGTACACCATGGTACGCCTCAACGGCAATGTAGGTGCGCTGTTCGAGGATTGGTTGCGAAAGAATTTCCCTGACCGGGCCGAAAAGGTATGGCACCAGATACAAGGGCTGCATGGCGGCAAAGTCAACAGTAGTGAATTTGGCGCCCGAATGCGGGGCCAAGGGCAAATAGCAGAGTCAATCCATCAGCTATTCGCGCTCAACAAACGGAAATACTTTGCCCACCAGCAAATGCCTGCCTATAACCTAAAGGCCTTTCGGCGTGGGGGCATGGAGCCCTTATTTTAGAGGGTCTTTGGTCACAAATTAATCCTCCATTCTCCTCACTTACGGGTAAGATTCACATCAAAAAGCAAACAAAATTCTTCCAGGCCCTTGAAATACTTCAATTCCGTAAACAAATAGGAGTAGCACACCGTATATAAATACAGTTTATGGATACACATAAATAGGCCTCCGCTGGTGTCTGGATAATCCTTGAAAGACATACATCGCATGTTTAAACATGTTTTTGCCGACACTTGGCAAGTTTGTGCGGTTTCAATCGATTTAGAGGACATTTTTTACGAGTAAGCCATAGGGAAATATTCATTTACATTTTATACCTTTGGCCTTATCGAGTTGTGAAGGGCAGTCCAATTTCCTTAGGTTTGACGTCTTTCCGAGATAAACTCAAAATATTTACAACACTTCATTACCCCATAGAGACAGTACTCTACTCATCTGCACAACACGAGGTCATGAAAAACACAATCCAAAAATCGATGCTATTTACTGCTCTTACTTTAGTAGGAGTGGTGGGTATCTCATCCGCTTCGTTTGGAATGCAACAGTCATTCTACGAAGATCCCTTGTCTACCGGAGAAGCTACCACTGGTGGTGAGGAAGACAAGAAGAAAGATCAGCCAAGTGAACAAGAAACAGGGGAAGAAGGTGAAGCATCTACGGCCAAAGATGAAACTCCCGAAGAGCCTGCTGAGACTCCTAGGAAGGAAGAACCTAAGCCCACTGCTGCTGAAAGCAAAGTCAATTCATTCAACTTCCTTTTCGAAATGCTCTATCATTTTAACTTGATAGAGACCACGCAATTGTACAACGAAATTGATCCTTCTAAGGAGCAATTCATTGTGGGGATGCCGGTTCGTCAAGGAAGGTCTACCCTTGTATCTCGCTGAGATGCAGGAAATAAACATTTTCGAACCCGCCCATGCGGGTTTTTTTGTGTTTAAACGAATGAGCCTGACAAAACCTTGAATAAACCGAAACACAATAATCGCTTCGAGCGTGGGTTATTCTATAGGTGTGTTATGTAATACTATTATTTTTGGTGTATGAAATTGGGTAAGCAAATCTTGATGGCCGGCCTGGTGCTAACGTTGGCCGCTAGTTGCAACAAAAATACCTATCAGGCGGGGTACAATCCTTATCGGGATCAAAACCCATCCTCTATCAGCCCTGGAGCCACTACTCCAGATGGTCAGGCGGTTACCGCCAGAGACATCCTGCGGAACACGGAGGTAGGTGATGACTTTTACCGTACCGAAGAGGAGATGTGGGAGGAACACGAGGCTAACCTAAGACGGGTAGAACGAAAGTATCGCCGCATAGCCCGGCTGAAAAGGAGACCACAGTACTCCAATCCAGAATACTATGGCCACCGGCGAAAGCCCAAAATCAGGGCGGTAGGTAAACGAAGATTTTGTAACGAATGTGGCATCGTCCACTAAGTGAAAGAGCCCGGGGAAGCAGCGCATTCTCGGGCTCTTTTATGAAACACCCGCTTGGCCCAAACCCAACCTTGGTTCAAGGCAGTCTTATTTCTTATAGGTGAAAATGGCGAGAGGCCCCCAGGAATCTTGCTAAATCCATTTATCCACATCCAGCCATATAAATCAAAGAATTTGAGCAATTATGATGGTGGATTGCTTGCTCATGTACGTTTCTTGCGTACGTACTCGTTGGGGTTACAGAGCATTTTCCCTAATATCACGCTATGATGAAGGCATCACGACTAGTCACCTTATTACTGGTGAGTTTTTTTGCTACCAGCACTGCTCAGGCACAAGTATTTGAGTTTGGATATGGTATTGGTCTCAACTGGTCTCTCATGAGGGTAGTAGATAGCACTGCCGGAGTGGCTGATTCTGTATACGGCAATACCTTTGAAATTGCTGCCGCGCAAACTCCAGGATACACCTTCATGGCCTACGGAATCTACCACTTAGAAAATGGTTTTGATGCACGCTTAACGGTGGGGGCTGATTGGATTGCCGGACAAATAAACCTTGGCCGGGAAGGCATTGGGGGCAATCTTACCCGCTCCGAAGAACAATACTTTGAAGGATGGTTCCACATTGCCCCAGGTCTCCAATACACGTATGAGATTCTTCCCGATCTCCTGAGTGTATCCGCTGGGGTAGATGTCTCTTTGGGCTTGGCAGCTATCAACTTATTAACCGAGCTACCCTCTAGCGATACCACTACGGTACAGCGAGATTATTACACCTTGACCTCGTACCGCACCTTCCAGAATGGTTTTAACATCTTCATTCGGCCACACGCGCAGCTGAATCTCATTCGGAAAAGCGGTCGCAAATGGACGGTAAACTTCCAATACGAGCAGGGCATCCTCCCATATTTTGAAGGCGGGTCTACTAGTTTGAACTTTATTGATCCCTTCACCCTGGAGCCCGTCCTGAACTCCGGCTACTCCGCCAGTGGGCGTGCCAGTAGGTATACCATAACCCTAGGTGCTGAATTGCCCTGGGGTACACCGGGCAAAAAGAAGCCCCGATACTGGCGATTCTAATCCTTTTCAATTGAAATGACTATCGTCATTTCTTCCCATAAGAATTCGCAGTATTTTTGTACTTTAGATTAGCAATAAGTCTAGACGGTGAATACACAGCAAACCCTCGCTCAGCTCGTTGATGAGAACTTCGTATACGCTTCGGTGTTATACCACTTTGGTATACCCTTTTTTGAGCAGCCTATGCACTCGCTTGCCGAGGTGTGCCGTCAACATGGCATAAGCGAAGAGGGGATGATTCATTGCCTGGAACAAGCCGTAGCTAATCGCCGGCAATCTGCCTCCGACACCTTGCCTGGTTATCCGGTAGACTTAATCATTCAGTACCTCCAAAATGCCCACCAGGTATTTATCAAACAAAGGTTACCCTATCTGGGCAAACTGATTGGCCACTTAAGCCACCACCTTACCGGGGCTTCAGCAGCACTTATCCACGATCTCAAGTTCGTCTACCCCCTCTTCGCAGAAGATTTTATTCATCACATCTACGA
>JBCBHI010000040.1:0-14311 GCA_038525885.1 Bacteroidota bacterium | reverse complement strand
CTTTGGCAGATGAAACTCTTCAGGCTTATAGGCGCTGAAAACATCTTTATCATCATAGCCCAGATTTTTCCCTTGCTTGTAGCGTAGGTTGGTATTCACATTACGGTCCCCCACAATCTTAAAGGGCCGTTTCACGCGTATCGTACCATGGTCAGTGGTGATGATCACCTTGGCTTTGGCCTGTGAAATATATCGTAAGGCATCCAGCAAAGGAGAATGGGCAAACCAACTCTGAGTAAGGGAGCGGTATGCACTTTCGTCAGGTGCCAGCTCACGGATCATTTCCATGTCCGTACGTGCGTGCGAGAGCATATCCACAAAGTTGAACACCACGGCATTCAACCCATTCTTCATCAAGTTGGGCAAACTCTCTACGAAAGATTTACCCTGGTTCGCGTTCAGAATCTTGTGGTAGGAGAACTTTACATCCAGCTTGGCCCGCTTCAGATTACTTCCCAAAAAATCAGCCTCGTGGTTATTCTTACCTCCTTCTTGGTCCTCTCCTACCCACCAGTCTTTGTGGCGTTTCGCCATTTCATCCGGTAGCAACCCGGAGAACAAAGAGTTGCGAGCATAAGCCGTAGTGGTGGGTAGAATGCTGTAGTAGGTATCCTCCTCTTCTATGTTGAATAACTCCTCTATCTGAGGTTGCAATACCTTCCATTGGTCTTGCCGCAGGTTATCAATCACAAACAAAAAGACGGGTTGCTCATCGGACAGGTGCGGGAACACCTTCTTTTGAAGTACCTGATGAGACAGCAAGGGCCCTTCACCCGCACCACTAGGGGATAGCCAATGGGTATACTCTTCAGAAATAAACCGGGCGAAGTTAGTATTGGCTTCGGTCTTTTGCATTTCGAGCACCTCTCCCATACCGCTCTCCTCGGCTTGGTCCATAGCCAGCTCCCAATACACCAGTTTCTGGTACAGTTCGGCCCATTCCTTATGATCCAAGTCATCACCAAATGCCATCGCAATGTTCCGAAACTCCTGCTGATAGCTCATGTTGGTTTTCTCGGTCACCAACCGCTTATTATCCAACAATTTCTTCACCGATAATAGGATCTGACTGGGATTAAGCGGTTTGATGAGGTAATCGGCAATCTGCGAACCGATGGCCTCCTCCATGATGTGCTCCTCTTCGCTTTTGGTGATCATCACCACCGGCAAATTAGGATGGGCCCGTTTTAGGTTCTCCAGCGTTTCCAGCCCGCTCATTCCGGGCATATTCTCATCCAGAAACACAATATCGAAGGGCCCTTTGGCCACTACATCTTCTAAGGCGTCTGAACCACTATTGACGGGCACTACTTCATATCCTTTCTTTTCCAGGAAAAGAATATGGGGCTTCAGTAGGTCAATTTCATCATCTGCCCAAAGAATTCGATACTTCTGCATATATCTGGTTTATATCTATTACAAGATCATTCGGACAACTAACGTCCGGGAATCGGTAAATATTCGTTCAAATAGGTCTCGATATTGGCATAAGCAATGCACTCGTCTACCTTTGTGCACCGGAATGCTATAGGGAGCAATTCCCAAAAATATTACGCCTGCCTTGAACAGACGCACGAATAAGAAAAAAATACTCAACGATCCCGTATATGGCTTCATTTCTATTCCGAGTGACCTGATATACGACATTATTGAGCATCCTTACTTCCAGCGTTTGCGCCGGATAAAACAACTGGGCCTTACGGATTTTGTATACCCTGGCGCGTTGCATACCCGGTTTCATCACGCCATTGGTGCCATGCACCTGATGAGCGTCACGCTGGATCATCTGCGGAGCAAGCGCATTCCTATCTCGGATGATGAATACGAGGCAGCTTTGCTAGCTATTCTTCTGCATGATGTGGGCCACGGGCCTTTCTCTCATGCGCTAGAAAACACCATTCTTCAGAAAATACCTCATGAGGAGCTGAGCATCCTCATCATGGAACGCCTAAATGAGGAAATGAATGGTGCACTCACCCTCACTTTAGAGATTTTTCGTAACCTATACTATCGCCGTTTTTTCCACCAATTGGTCTCCAGTCAGCTAGACATTGATCGGCTGGACTACCTAAGCCGGGACAGTTTTTTTACAGGGGTATCTGAAGGCACTATTGGGGCCGACCGAATTATTAAGATGCTCACCGTAAAAGATGACCAACTTCTGGTGGAGGAAAAGGGTATATATAGTATTGAGAATTTTTTGAGTGCCCGGAGACTCATGTACTGGCAAGTTTATCTGCACAAGGCCACGGTAAGCGCTGAGAAAATGTTCATTCAACTCATCAGCCGAGCCAAGCATTTACAACAAGCCGGAGTAGATCTTTTTGCCTCGCCTAATCTTAAGGTGTTCCTCCAAAGGAACGTAACCCTTCAGGATTTTCGCCAAGACAAAGAGTTGCTACATGCCTTTGGTCAATTGGATGATTATGACCTTTGGGGAGCCTTGAAGATCTGGAGTCATCATGAGGACTTTGTGCTTTCGCAGTTGAGCAAACGGCTACTGGAACGAAAGCTATTCCGGGTGGTACTGAGCAATACTCCACCCCCAGAAGAGGAAATTCAGGCCAGACGGGACCGGTTGCAGTTGCGCATGGCTCTAAAGCCTGAAGAAATGGAGTACTTTCTGGTTCATGGTTCCATGAGCAATGCCGCCTATGTGGCAGAAGGGCAAACCATTAATATTCTCACTAAGAAACAACACGTGATTGACGTGGCCGAAGCAGCAGACCTGCCCAACATTCGCGCCATGAGCAAGATCGTGACCAAGTATTACCTTTGTTACCCCAAAGAGTTGGAAAAGTAGTTTTATGAAATTTTCGTTACAACAAATTGCCGACCTACTAGGTGGCACCGTAGAAGGAGACACCAGCGCCGAGGTGTGGGACGTGGCCAAAATTGAGGAAGGTAAGCCGGGAACCATATCATTTTTATCCAATCCTAAGTATGAGCCAGAGGTATACAAGACGGAGGCCACGGCGGTAGTCGTATCCAACAAGTTTGCCCCTTCTCAGCCAGTAAAGGCTCACCTCATTAGAGTAGAGGACCCTTACGTAGGTTTCACCCAGCTATTAGAGGCCTACGCACAGCAGAAAAGCATGGCCGTCCAAGGAGTGGAAGAGCCGGCTTTTATTGGCGAAGGAAGTCAAGTAGGTGAGCATATCTACCGGGGAGCCTTTTCCTACATTGGAAAGCATTGCACCATCGGCAACAATGTAAAGATCTATCCGCAGGCCTACATAGGGGACAACGTACATATAGGAGACAACACCATTGTATATAGCGGAGCAAAAATATACGCCGATAGCATCATAGGGGCCCGGTGCGTAATACATGCCGGAGCGGTAATAGGCAGCGACGGTTTTGGCTTTGCTCCCCAAAAGGACGGCACCTACAAAACCATTCCACAACTAGGGAATGCAGTGCTAGAAGATGATGTATCCATAGGTGCTAATGCCACCGTGGACTGCGCTACCCTGGGCAGTACTCTCATTAAAAGAGGCACTAAACTGGACAACCTGGTACAAGTAGGTCATAATGTAGAAATAGGCCAACACACCGTAATGGCTGCTCAGGTGGGCATTGCTGGTTCCTCTACCATAGGCGACCATTGTATGTTTGGTGGCCAGGTGGGTGTAGGCGGGCACATTTCCGTAGCCAACGGCAGTAAGGTAGGTGCCCAGGCGGCCATCCCCAATGACGTGAAGGAGGAAAACAAAAACTGGCTGGGTAGCCCCATCCAACCCATACGGGAAAACATCAAATCTCTGATGGTTTTCAAGTCCCTACCGGACCTCTCCAAGCGCGTAAAGCAACTTGAACAAAAAATTCTAACTTTGCGCGACTCGTGATCGAGCTGGTATGAATACAAGACAGCACACCCTTCATAAGTCCGTCTCATTTACAGGAATAGGTATCCATACGGGCCAGTCGGCCACCCTTACGGCCCTGCCTGCCCGAGCCGGTCACGGAATCAAATTTTGCCGAATCGACCTGCCGGGTCGTCCCATCATCGATGCAGATGTGGACAACGTAGTGGACGTATCGCGCAGCACTACGCTGGAACAAAGCGGTGGCCGGGTACATACGGTAGAGCATTTATTGGCTGCCTTATCTGGCTTGCGGATAGACAATGTATTGCTGGAATTGGATGGTCCTGAAGTGCCCATTCTAGATGGTTCGGCGACCAAATTTCTAGAGGCCTTTCAAGCAGCTGGCGTAGAGGAACAAGATGCCCTGCGTGAGTATGCGGAAATTTCTGGCGAGGTAGCCTATGAGGACCCAGGTAGGAACGTACGGCTGCTAGCCCGCCCGGCTTCCAACTACCGGTTGGACGTTACCATTGATTATGATACTGAATACTGGCCTATACAGCAGGCTCGTTTGCATGATATCCGTAAGTTTGCCAAGGAAATTGGTCCCTGCCGTACTTTTAGCTTCTTCCAAGAAATAGAACCCCTGTTATCCCAAAACCTGATCAAGGGAGGTGACATTGATAATGCGATTGTCATCATGGATAAGGAGGTGACTACAGAAGAGCTAGGAAGGATCAGTAGCCTATTTAACCGCCCTGATATTTCAATAAAAAAGGAAGGAATTCTAAGTAATATTGACCTACACTTTGACAATGAACCTGCCCGCCATAAACTCCTAGATTTGGTAGGCGACTTGACCCTAGTAGGTAAACCTCTTAAAGCGCACATCATCGCTGAGCGTCCTGGCCACGCTGCCAATGTAGAGCTTGCGAAGAAATTGAAAGGTAAAATGAAAAAGACGAGTGCTCCTGTGTTTGATCCGGCGGCTGAGCTGGTGAAAGATGTAAACGACATCATGGCAATGCTACCCCACCGGTACCCATTCGTGATGGTTGACAAAATCTTCCATTTGACGAACAATGAGGTATGTGGGTTGAAAAATATCACCATTAACGAGCCCATCTTTACGGGTCACTTCCCAGGCAATCCTGTTTTTCCTGGTGTTCTACAGGTAGAATCCATGGTACAAACCGGAGGCATCCTTGTATTGAGCACCGTGCCAGATCCTGAGAATTATTGGACCTACTTTTTGGCGATCGACAAATGTAAATTCCGTCAAAAAGTGATGCCTGGTGACACTATGTTGACCAAATGTGTGTTGGACGGGGAAATAAAACGCGGCATTGCTCGTATGGAGTGTTATGCTTTTGTAGCCGACAAGCTCGTATGTGAGGCCTATATGACCGCTCAAATCGTTCGTAAAGACACATGATAAGTCCCCAAGCTGTAGTACATCCTGATGCCAAAGTTGCTCCCAATGTAACCATTGAGCCTTTTGCTGTAGTGCAGGCCAATACGGAGATTGGTGAGGGAACCTGGATTGGGCCCCATGCTCAAATTTGTGAAGGGGCCCGGATTGGCAAAAACTGTAAGATCTACTCCGGAGCACAGATAGCGTCTGTACCGCAAGACCTCAAGTTTGCTGGTGAGGCCACTACAGCCGTCATTGGGGACAACACTACCATTCGGGAGTTTGTAACGGTAAGCCGGGGTACGGTGGACCGGAAAACTACCGTGATCGGGAACAACTGCCTTATCATGGCGTACTGCCATATCGCGCATGACTGCTTGTTGGGCAATGACATTATCATGTCCAATTCGGTACAGCTAGCTGGTCATATCACATTGGATGATTATGTGGTTATCGGAGGCATGTCCGGCATTCATCAGTTTGTACACGTGGGTTCTCACGTCATGATTGCCGGCCTCACCAAAGCCACCAAGGACATTCCCCCTTACGTGATGGCAGGCAGAATCCCTATGTCATTCACCGGGGTAAATAGCATAGGCCTGCGCAGAAGAGGTTTCTCCAATGAGCAGATCAACCAAATCCAGGAGATGTACCGGATTGTATACCACAAAGGGCTGAATACTTCTCGCGCCATCGATATTTTGGAAAAGGAAATCCCGGATTCGCCAGACAAAGAAACGGTGGTCTCCTTTTTGCGGGATAGTGGCAGAGGAATCATCCGTGGGGGTACGGACAATGCTTAAGATTGTACTTGACCGAGTAAGTAAAGCCTATCTTAAGCAATGGATAATCCGGGATATGTCCCGCGAACTAGTCCAGGGAAGCAGCTACGCCATCACCGGGCCCAACGGCTCAGGTAAGTCCACCCTCACCGCCCTGCTAATGGGCCTCACCTTACCCACCAAAGGTGAGGTAAGACACGAGAAGGAAGGAAAGGCCCTTGATCCTGAGTCCTGGTACAAACACCTAGTGCTGGCAGCCCCCTATCAGGAATTGATTGAAGAGTTTACGCTGGATCAGCTACTCGATTTTCACTTTGAGTTTAAAAAACCCGTGGCAGATATGTCCAAAGCGGCGATCATAGATGCCATGTATTTAAAAGAGGCACGCCACAAGGCGGTACGGTACTTTTCATCCGGGATGAAACAACGGCTAAAACTAGGTTTGGCGTTTTTTTCGCAAAGTGACATTCTATTCCTGGATGAGCCTACCTCTAATTTGGACGACCGGGCGAAAGCCTGGTATCAGGAACAGCTTGACGAAATATTGGGAAAGCGGCTGGTCATTATCGCAAGCAATGTGGAGGAGGAGTACACAAAATGTGACAGCGTACTATCTTTACAATAAGTTAACAATATTATTGCCGCTTTGACGTTGAGCATACAATAATTTAAACCCACCATAGGGAGCCAGATTTAGGCAGTTGAAGTCTGATTCTGTAACTTTCGCCAAAATCATGGAAGGGCTTCCCTTTTAGCTTGGTTTTCCCTAAAATTGTCATAAACGAACTTTAAATTGCAATTTCATGAAAAGAAGTGTTTCTTTTTACCTTGGCTTGTTCTTGATCGGCGTTTTGCCGCTAGTTGCCCTTAACTGTAACGACGTAGTTGAAGACACTGCTAATGCATTGGCAGGTACTTGGACAGTAAGTGACGCTACCGGCCTTCCTTCTTTTACTTTCTCTGGTACTACTACTATTACTTTCGAATTAGGTGATCCTGTAACTACAGGTACTTTCACCGTTTCTGGTGGTTCTAACCTGCCTCGTTTGGTAGCAAACGACGAGCAAGTAGAGTTCCCTTCTACCGGTTCTTTCACTGCTACTATTGGTGAAGATGACGGTGTACTTTCTTCTATTGCCCTTGACGGTGATAATGATGTGACATTGAGCGTTACAAGTCTTGACGCTGCTGGTACTGCTTTGACTTTCACCTACACAGGTGCAGAGCCTAAAGTTGCTGATGCTGGCACTGTGACGGTAACTGCTACAAAATAAGCCCAAAAAAAGGACTCGTTTGGAAGGCTGGCGCATTGCGTCAGCCTTTTTTATTGTCTAGGGTTTACTACCAGGTAGTTTGAAAAACATTGGGATCAGCCTCAATTGCTGAGGAGTCACACTAATCATTCTTATAGCTTAAGGTAAGCTTCTTCCCTACGCCGTGCCGCTGGCACTTCTAGAACATTGTCCCCCCTCCACTAAAGTAAGAGGCTATTTAGCCTGTACTCGCTGTGATCTTTGATTGCTGTAGATCAGGCATATAGGATCAGCCTATTTCCCACCCTACTACTGCGTTTGCCTTAGGCGATGGATTCTGCCAAGGGCTGTTGTTTGTCTTGAAAATTCTGGAGGAAAATCAGGAAATAGCCAAGGGGAAAGTATGCCCCTACGCTTACCAGATGCCACAGAAAGTGGGTACCCTGTGGGAGAGTTTCTGGAAATGGGTTAGGATTTGGGTAATTGTCTAACATCCGGAAGGTAAGGGCTGCTAACAGGAAAATCACAGTGAGAACGATTTGCTGCCATCCTTGCCCCTGGGTCTTTACTAGCACCAACACAATAGGGATGGTTACCATCAGGCCCATAAGAACGTAATACAGGTTCACACCCAAGTCACTCCCACTTTGGAAGGCCCACGCCATAATCCCGATATTGACGGCAAGAAACCCAATCATAATCAAGATTCCCTGCCACCATTTGCCTAGGGTGAATTTCCAGAAGTAAGTGGTGAGAATCAGCATCATTACCATGGGAGGCAGAGCATCCAACAGGCCAAAGACCATACCTCCATCATTGGCATGCCAAAGGGTGGAACCTACCCCATTGAGAAAGGCCAAAGGCAGAATGGCAAATAGGATCGGAAACTCCCGGAGCCGCCCTTTCAACTTCAGTCCCCAATAGGCTACTGGTATGAAAAAGAACAACGAAGTTATCGCGTTCCAGGGTTGTTTGATGAGTAAATCGGGTTCGTACTCGGTATAGTAATGCACAGCTTCCTGAAATATCATAAGGAAAAAAGAATGGGCCGTCTAACGAAAAGGGCCAAATGGGACTTAAAAAATCAACGAATTGTTACAGTAAGTGTTCCCTGGATTTCGACCAACGTAGGATCAGAGTCGAAAACCTACTACGGTTACATCATCCATTTGAGCGGTAGCTCCTTGCCAATCGTCTAATTCCTTTGCCAGCCGGTCTTGCTGCTGCTCCATGCTCACCGAGGATATATCCGTAAGGAATTGCTTGAAACGTTTCTTGTAGTATTTGGAATTAGTAGGGCCACCAAATTGATCAGCAAAGCCATCGGTAGTGAGGTAAACCACATCCTGAGGTCCTAGCGTTATCTGTTGGTTTTCAAACAACTTTTTCTTGCCTAGCAGATCGCCAATAGGAAACCGAGAGCCTTTGTGCTCGATCATCTCTCCGTCCTTTACCAAAAAGACGGGCCGGTGGGCCGAAGCATAGGTAATGGATTTTTCCTCTGGCCTGATGGCGCATATCACCATCTCCATACCATCCCGAAGCTGCTGGTTTTGGTTTTGTTGCAGCAGTCGGCTCACTTGGGCGTCCAACCGCTTGAGAATTTCTGCAGGGTCCGTGAGCCCCTGCTCCACCACCAGAGCCGTAAGGCCATTGGCACCTATCAGGGACATGAAGGCGCCAGGAACTCCATGCCCAGTACAGTCTACTACCGCCAATACGGACACCTCTCCTACCTGATGAAACCAATAGAAGTCTCCACTTACGATGTCTTTGGGACGGTAGAAGAAAAAGGCCTGTGGCAAATGGGCTTTTACGGTTTCCAGATCTGGAAGAATGGCGGTCTGAATTCGCTTAGCGTAGCGAATACTATCCGTAACCGCCTGGTTCTTCTTAGCAAGTTCTTTTCTTGCTTCCTCTAAGGACGAATTGGTTTCGGCCAAGCCGATGTTACTTCGGTTCAGCGCCCGGTTCACGAGAAAGAACTTTCGGTTGTTGGTATACCGGTAGTGGGTTAAGGCAATACTGCCCAGGGCAATGGGTATCACGAAGGCAAAAGCCCCAAAATTATTGCCTTCGGTGAGGGTTCGGTTTTGAATAGCGATCAGGTTGGCGATGACAGCAAAGCCAAAAGAGATCCAGGCATGCTTGGGTTTCCAAAACAGGATCAGGCTGGTGGTAACAAACGTGGGGACGTTGGAGAGGATTATGATTAGCTCCGTGAGGGGCTTAGTATCCTGGTTCATGGTCAGCTGAATGGCACAGCTTAGCAGCAGCGAGATGGGAATAGCATAGGCAGGCAGCAGCAAAGGAGCCTTAGCGTACTTGTATAACAGCCAAGCTACTATGATGACCGGTGCAGGAAACCACACCGCTACGGTAAACCACAGGTGCCAGTTTACTTCCTGAAACGACGAAAGGGATATCCCCCCGCAAAAGGTGACAATGGCCACCAGCAATCCCCAAAAGGTAGAGCGGTGCAGTAGTTCCTTGGCCTCGGCTTGCCAGGCCTCAATATCGGTCACGTTAGGTTGTGTGCTCATTCCCTATTACAAACCTAGCTTGGTACGCTGTTCCCAAATCTCATAGAGGGGTTCTCCCCGGCTATTAAAACCCGAATGGTGCCAGGCATCCTCCCTAACAGCATAACGAAATTGGAGGCTCGCTCCTACCCTACTGGCATCCCGAGAGAAGAATTCAATATTCTCGGTATAGGTACCCTTTTCCGTAGTGTAATACCCTCCGCCAGTACCTAGAAACTCCCCGGTATCGGTATTGTAGGCAATCCATTGGAACAAGGAGCCGGATAAGATCTTCATCGTTTTGCGTGCCCCCGGAGTGCGGTTCCGCATTTCTCCGTTACGCTCACGGCCAGTGATCAGCCACGCCCCAGGCAAGGCACCCGGCGTACCGTCATCTACCCGGCTAAAGGCTTGGCCGGCTACCACCAACCCCTCCGGCGTTTTATTCCAGGGCCACTCCTCGGTGCTACCTACTTTTTCCGGCATAGTGGAATGAAACTCATAGGTGACCTCCACCTTACCCTCTTCGGTAGCCAGCCACTGGCCACCCAAGGTGTACCCAAACTTGTTGGGCTCTTGGTAAAAATGAGTAATAGAGAAAAACCCAGGCGTGACGATGGCCAACACCTTTTCGCCATTGTCACCCTCTCCTGTCCAGCCCCCTTCCCAGGGGTGAGCTTCGAAGGGATGGGAGCTTAAGAACAAACTCAACAGAGAAAATATAAGTACTTGCATAGGGACCGGATGCGTGATAAACGAAAAATAAGCTTTTCTGCCCCCAAGGCAAATTGTGTTTTTACTTTGGCTCCTAATGCGACCACTCCGCCCCCTTAAAAAACAAAACCCCAACCTGTTTCCAGATCGGGGGTTCTATTCCTTTTTTCCTTGTTATGGATCAGCAGCAGCCTCCACCATCGTAGTGGTAGGTAGACTCACTGATAAAGATATCGTCCCGACCTAGGTCAGCAATCGCTTTAGCGGTTTTGTCACAAACCGCTAGAGGTTGATTCTTCATGAGTACGTGCCCCTTCTCATCATCAAAGTACTCTGCGTCACCATAGTAGATAGCCGCCTTGCCCGTAAACACACAAGGGCCGTCCTCTGGCATAGGATCTTTGATGGCTGCCACTTCCAGGCTCTCAATATAGATTAGCTCATCCGTGGTGTAGTTCTTCGGATCCAATATCCGGTATGGGCGCTTGGCGCGTATCTCTATGGTTCCAAATCCTACATCCGTAAGCATCTTGATGTAGTCTGCCATGGGGATAGAACCACTTAGACACAATGCCCGCAGGCGTTCGTCTTGCTTCAGAGCATCTGGCATAGGCTGATCGCAGATGGGATCGCTCATAACCAACCTGCCGTGTGGTTTCAACACCCGGTACATCTCCTCCAATGCACGGCGCAAATCCTCTGCATGGAAGATGTTGAAAAGGCAGTTCTGGGCGGCTACGTCAATGGAATTATCCTCTACCGGAAGGTTGAGCGCATCGCCTTTCTTCAGCGTCACAAAGTCCCTGTTAAACCAAGAGTTCTGCACCTCTGCCTCAATGAAGTTCTTAGCCGAAGCCTCCAGCATTTCGTCTACCACGTCTACTCCTACTACCCCGCCGGGTTTGCGGCTAAAGTAAGAGAACTGCAATAGCTCCATACCACCTCCCACGCCCACATACAAGATGTTAGGGTCGTTGGTCAAATCCCGGGCATGCACCGTGCTGCCACAGCCATAGTTCATCTGCTGCATGATTTTCGGAATCGAAAGTCCGGGCAGCTCCCAAATAGGATTGGTGGTACAACATAGGCCTACGTCGGGTTCCAACGCAGCTTCTCGGTAAACGTCCTTAGTCGTTTCTAAATAGGTTTCCATCCAAAAAGATTGGTTATGCGCTATTGCCCTTAGGCAGTTTGTCCTCCGCAAGAAGAGCCTGCCCCCGCAGTACAGCCGTAGCAGTGCTGATTCAGGATAATATCCCGCCCCTCCAGGGTAGCCAGGTCAAAGTCCTTTACGTGAGTTACCCCACCTTCTACCGTCAGGTCTAGCATCTGATTGAAATCACAATCGTACATGTACCCGTCCCAACCAATGGAAATGGTATTACGGCACATCACCCCTGCGGCAGCAGCCGGGTTGAAGGCATTGGCTAGCTCGTCCATGTAGTCCTCATACTTCTCACTGATCAGCAAGTAGTCAAGGAAACGGCTAATGGGCAGGTTGGTAATGGCGAGTAGTTCGTTGAACTCGATACCCCAACCCTCGCGCAGCTTTTCCTTGAACTGCAATTCCAACTCCATTTGGTTATCTGGCAAGAAGGCCCCGGAAGGGTTGTAAACCAGATTGAGGGTAAGGCCGGTATCGGGCATGCCGTAACCCGCCTCGTTTAGCATTTGTAAGGCTTTGATGGATTTCTCAAATACCCCATCTCCACGCTGCGAGTCAGTCCGCTTAGCAGAAAAATAGGGAAGCGAAGAGACCACCTCAATGTTATGCTTCTTGAAAAACTCCGGTAGGTCGTTGTACTTAGGATTGGCAACAATGATGGTGAGGTTGCACCGCACAATGATCTTCTTGCCCATCTTGCTGAGTTCCTCTACAAACCACCGGAAGTTCGGGTTCATTTCGGGTGCACCACCCGTAAGATCCACGGTACTTATGTTGGTATCGCGAAGGGCATCCAGGCAATACTGCATGGTCTCCCGGGTCATGATCTCCTTACGGTCAGGTCCCGCATCTACGTGGCAGTGCTTACACACCTGATTGCACATCTTGCCTACGTTGATCTGGAAGATGTCCACCGTAGTGGGTTTCAAGGGGAACAGCCCCAGGTTATCCATCCGGTCTTCGAAGGGGATAATACCAATCCCTTCGGCATCACTCAGGACTGCAATTTGCTTTTCGGTTTGCGAGAGATTGTGGTCTCGCGCCTTCAGCGATTTTATCATCACATCAATAGTTCTTCTGCCTTATTCATCATCTGCACCCCGTGCACCAGCACGGCTCCACCGGCAATGGCTGAGGCCACATGCACAGCTTCCATCATTTCTGGCTCCTCTACTCCTTTTTTTACGGCGCTATTGGTATAGGCATCTATGCAGTAGGGGCACTTTACCGCGTGCGATACTGCCAGTGCTATCAGGGTCTTTTCGCGTTCGGTAAGGGCACCTTCTTTAAAAACTGCACCGTACCAATCAAAAAACTTCTTTCCCAACTCCTCCTGCCATTCTGTTACGTTACTGAATTTCTTGAGGTCTTTTGCGTCGTAATAATGATTTGCCATGATGTATTTTCCTTGTAAGCTGTAAACTGACGAAGGAACGGGGTTTTGACAAGTAATTAGCCGGATTTTCCGACGTCAGCGTGTCAAAGAATCGACATAACTCGATTTACGTGTCAAAAGCTCCTGCGTCGTGATTTCGTTCCAGAAAAGTGAAATCCTTTATCCGTAGGTAAAGGTGATGACAATTGAAAAAGTTTGGTAGGATTCTCTTCTGGGCGAAAAAACTATCAGAACCGGTAACAATGTAAAGTTTTAGGATAATGATCGATTGCTATGAAGAGCAGCGGTCTATCCACTCCTCTGCCCCTAGTTACCTGGTCATAATTTCATTTATAGCGCTGCGCGCTCATTTATGGTTCTCCTGCCCTACGGAAACGACTTTTACCCCAGAAATACCTAAACGAGGGAATCCCAGTCTTTCTTTGGCTCCATCCAACAGACCGATGAGTGCGCAGCACTTCTGATGAAATTATACCAAGCCATCGAACAGCTAAGGGCTCTCCTGGCTGAGGCTCTACGGCATCAAAATCATTTCACAAAAATCCACGGCCATTTGTCCTAACACACAGCCCTAGGCCTGTGCAAAGGCGACTCCTGCTTACAGCAGCAGATCGTCCAGTGAATTTTCCGCCTACGAGGCTTGTCTACCGCCCTTGTTGGTGTTTAAGCGAAGCGCCATCAACAAGTCCGGATGCAGCCATATGACCGCGAGAATTGCCCTTACATTCATCCTTGGTCATTCGAATCATTCATCAATTCATTTCTACCTTCGTGGCTGAATACTAAAGGAGCACACCATGAATGTAGGGGATAAGGTACGGATGATGTCGGCCGCGGGCGAAGGGGTCATCAGCAAGATCATAGATGAGCAAACGGTAGAGGTTGAAATAGAGGATGGTTTTCAGATACCCGTACTGAAGCGTGAGGTGGTAGTGGTATCCAAACAAGAGGCCCGGTACTTTGGTGAGGATGCCGAGGTAGGTGTGGGTAGGTATAACGAACCGGCCAGCACCCAAGCAGCAAAGGGACAGGCCAAAGCAAAATCGGCTAAGCCGAAAAACCGTGCAGTTCTTTCTGCCAAGGGCATTTACCTGGCCTTTGTGCCGCTCAACGATCAAAACCTGGCCCTGTATCTGGTCAACAATACGGACTATACGCTCCCCTTTTCCATAGCGGAAGAAAAGGTGCGCGACTTGTACGGATTGGATGCGGGGGTGATTCAGGCGGGTAGCTACCAGAAGTTGGGCGAGCGCTCC
>JBCBHI010000039.1:0-14312 GCA_038525885.1 Bacteroidota bacterium | reverse complement strand
CATCCTCAATATATCTGCTTACTGCCTTGGTAATTTCCGTGTTTAGATCTAGGTATTGTCTCAAAAACCTGGGTTTGAAGTCTTGAGTAATACCTAACATATCATGCATTACCAAAACCTGCCCGTCGCAGTGAGGCCCGGCCCCAATTCCGATGATAGGAATGCGCACAGTTTCAGCAACTTTTTTAGCGAGGGCTGCGGGTATTTTTTCGAGCACAATTCCAAAACATCCGCACTCTTCCAGCACCTTGGCGTCCTCAATTAGTTTCTGAGCCTCAGCGTCTTCCTTGGCCCGTACGGAGTAGGTACCAAACTTATAAATGGACTGGGGTGTGAGTCCCAGGTGGCCCATTACGGGTACCCCGGCACTGAGAATCCGCAAAATGGATTCTTTGATTTCTTCGCCGCCTTCTAGTTTCACGGCGTGGCCACCAGACTCTTTCATGATCCGGATGGCCGATTGCAGGGCCTCGCGAGAGTTGCCTTGGTAAGAACCAAAAGGAATGTCTACTACCACCAAGGCACGGTCTACCGCCCGTACTACGCTGGTGGCGTGGTAGATCATTTGGTCCAGGGTAATGGGTAGGGTGGTTTCATTGCCAGCCATCACGTTGGAGGCCGAATCGCCCACCAGCAGTACGTCCACTCCGGCACCGTCCAGGATGCGGGCCATACTGTAGTCATAGGCAGTAAGCATCGAAATCTTTTCCCCCCGCTCCTTCATAGCTTGGAGCTGATGGGTGGTGATCTTTTTGATCTGATTGGGCTTATGTATAGACATAGTAGTTGGGGTCATTATTTCAACGACCCAAGGTAAAAAAAAAGCGACTTTGCAGAAATCAGGGGAGGATTTCTCCTAGCTGTTGAGCCCCGGCCAGGGCATTGGGAATGATGACCGAAAAAGTGGTGCCTTGGTCTTCGCGGGAGGAGACGCAGATGGACCCACCCAGCTTTTTGATGGTGTTCTGGACGATGTACAGGCCCAGTCCGGTACCTTCGGAGGATTCGGTAGCGCGAAAGAACATATCGAAGACCTTACCTACATTTTCCTCGGCTATGCCCAGACCATTGTCCTCAAACTTGGCAATGAGCTTAGTCTTGTCCACCAGCACCTCAATGTTGAGATAAGACTGTTCACGGTGGAAACTCCGGTATTTGATAGCATTGGAGATCATGTTGTTGAAGATGATCCGCATGCGCGAAGGGTCCGTGGCGAAATCGCTGGTTTGGGAAATGAAAGCCCGAATCTCCATGTCCCGGGCATTGTCCATGTGCCAGAAGCTACCTACACAATGGTTCACTTCCACCATTAGGTTGACCGGCTCATAATTATTCTCATTCCGGCCTTCACGGCTTACCGTGAGCAAGTCCACCACCAGGCGGTCTAGCCGCTGTACCGAGCTTTCGATCAGGCTCACGCATTGGTCGCGTGAGTTAGGGTCGGTGTCCTGCTTCAGAATGGTGGTGAGCCCCAAAACCGACCGAAGCGGCGAACGCAAGTCATGAGAAGCGTGGTATACAAAACTGTCCAGCTCAAAGTTAATGCGCTGTAGCTCTAGGAGGTGCTGTTTACTTTCCTCAATGTCTTTCACCACACACTCCAAAATATCCTTGTGCAAACTGCCCGATAGTGCTACCCAGAGGAGGGTGCCGTCGCGCCGTTTGATTTGCATCTCCATGTTGGCCACCGTGCCTTCCTCTTCCAACTCATTCAAGAACTTATCCATAGACTGGCTGTCTACGGCTAAATCTTTTAGGAAAAAATAGTCTCCTTCCTCGGCACGGAACAGGTCCATGGCGGTAGCGTTAGTTTCTATGATCCGGCCCGTGTCAATGTTGGCCCGCAACATGCCTACCTGAGAATTCTCGAAGAGGTTTCGGTACTTGACTTCACTCTCTACCAGAGCCTGCTCGGCAAATTTCCGCTCGGTAATATCCGTATGCGAGCCCGAGATCCGGTAGGCCTTGCCAGCATCGTTGCGAAGTACTGTGCCCTTGGAGTGTATCCAACGGTACGAGCCGTCTTTATGACGCATCCGAAACTCGATGTCATAATCCTTCGCATTCCCATCAATATAGTCCTGGAGGGCCTTATTGGCCCATTTGCGGTCTTCAGGATGTAGTAGTTTTTCCCAGGTATTTATCTGGCCGCCAAGCTCCATGTCTTCATACCCCAGCATACTTTTCCAGGGGGGAGATACAAAGGCTTCACCCGTTTCGATGTTCAAATCCCAGAGTCCATCATTGGCACCTGAGGCGGCTAATTTATACTTGTGGAGCTGGGACAGGGCGTTTTCCAGTGCCTTTTCGGTGCGCTGTAAATCGGATTCCAGATCGGAGATCCGCGTGTTTAGTTCTTCGTGAGATGTGTTAGGGGTGGTTGACGGCATGCAGGCTTCTCTAGATAAACCCACTGTAAATTAGCAAATACTTACTAAAGTTTATAGGAATTCTACTGTAAAAATAGGGGTGTGGAGAGCAAACTGAACTACGAATGAAGTACCAAAGTATCTACTTCTGATACACATGAACTGCGTTGGCCCTAAAAGCAGGGGAAATTTCACCGTCCTCTGGGGTGGTTTTGGACCACTCAATTGAGAAAAACTTGTTGGGAGTATTTCATTGTTGCCACCTAATTCTCTAGGGAGTATAGGCTCGCCTGATGGCGCACAAAACCGCCTAGGTTTGGCCAGAATACCTGTACACAAATTGCTTATGGCCCTCTCGCGGGATGGAGTATTTCTTCTTAATACTAGGCTAGGTATACACCTTTATGGTCCCCGTCTAGCACCACGTCTATGTGCTCATTCAGGGTAGTGGCTAGTTCATACCCAGTATACCGGGAGGATATAGGGAACAGCCGGTGTGTGCGAAGAACCAACACCGCGGTTTCCAACTTTTTCATGGGCAGATCCAGGAAGGGCTTCATGGCGTAGGCCATCGTGCGGCCGCTATTGAGCACATCGTCTACCAGCACGATGCATGCATCCTTGAGCCTGTCTGAGGAGATATCAAAGGTGACTTCGGCCTGAAGCGGGTTGGATTTATCTACGTCCACCTTCACCAACTCTACCTTGAGGGGGCTCACTTGCCGTAGGTGGTCTGCCAGGAGTTGAGCAAACTGATAACCCCGGTCCCAAATGCCGGCTAAAAAGATAGAGGTCTCTTCGGCGTTCTTCTCGTAGATTTCAAGGGCAATTCTACGGACCTTCTGGTCGATTTGGATGGCAGTCAGTACCCGGTTCTTCTCGCTCATGGGGGTAAAATTAGCAAAAACCCGGGGGTGCAAAAGACAAAAAAATACCCCAGCGGTGGGCTGGGGTTGAAAGATTTATATTTCGATGGGCATCTTCTTGCTGTCCTTGTAGGTGGAGAGGATGACCATGGATTGCAATCCGTCTACCACGGGGATCTCGCTGATTTTTTCCAGCATCAGTTTCTGATAGCTGCTAATGTCATGCGCCACAATTTTTAGCACAAAATCACCGCTACCCGTTACGTGATGGCATTCTATCACTTCGTCGATGGAGCCAATAGCTTCTACGAAGGCATTCATGTTTTCCTTGTTGTGCCCCATCAGGGTTACGTGCACAAAGGTGCTCACTCCCAATCCAATCTTTTCGTTCTCAAGTTTAGCGTGGTAGCTGCGGATGATGCCGGCTTGTTCTAGCTTCTTAACCCGCTCTAGGGTGGGGGCAGGAGAGAGGCCAATTTCTTTGGAAAGCTGAGCGTTGGTGATCTTGGCGTTTACTTGCAAAATCTCCAGAATCTTACGATCGATCTTATCAAGCTTAATGGTAGAATTCATTGTATTGCGGATACAGAATTTTGTTTTATAAATACAAAGGTACTACCAAAATTGTTTGGTTAACAAGTGTCAGGATTAATAAAAAAAGAATTTTGTAAGGTGGTGGGGCCGATATTTATCGGTGTTGGGGTTCCGTGGAACGGATTGGGTCGGCGGTCATCCCTTTTTGTTACCTGGGTTTGTCAGTCGCGGCAATACACTCAACCTTCCTTTTTGGAGCTTCCTTCCAGTAGTTGCTGATATACCGCCTGGTTTCTGGCGAGTG
The DNA here is from genome assembly GCA_038525885.1 of Bacteroidota bacterium. Taxonomy (GTDB): domain Bacteria; phylum Bacteroidota; class Bacteroidia; order Cytophagales; family Cyclobacteriaceae; genus DMST01. The sequence goes on along the minus strand of JBCBHI010000039.1, from coordinate 10,239 downwards.
ACCGGTGCTCCTGAGCCAGGGCCACGTACTTTTCCTTAGGTTGCACCAAGCATTCTTGGAGGGCTCGCCAGTTGTCCGGGTTGGGCTGTTCGGGGTCTATAAGTACCCCTCCGCCTTGCTGGGGTATGATTTCGGTCTCATCTCCCACTCCCCGAGTGATCATCACGGGTAGGCCGCTGGCCCAGTATTCGCCCACCTTGATAGGCGATAGGTACCGCTTGGTTGGGGAAGGTTTATAGGTAGCAAAGGCAAAATCAGCCCCGTGCAAATAGTCAGGTACTTCTGAGTGAGCCGCCAATGTGTGTAATATTCTGTCTGCAGGCAGTTGAAACTGAGAGATATACTGCTTCACTTCCTCTTCCGGGTTAGGTGAGAGCAGGACCAAAAAGAAGTCATTGCCGAAGTGCGAGAAGGCCTCCTGGAATAAGCGGAAGGCTTCTTCCTCCAGATAAAGGCCACCAAATTTGCCCACATAAATCCCGATTCGGGTAGACTCCGGGAGCCCTAATTTGGTCCGAAGGGTTTGCTGGTTTTCTGGGCGAAACCAAAACCGATCTGAAGGAACCGCGCAAGGTTGGGTGAAGATTCGGTCGGGCGATACCCCTTCCTTGATGAGTTGCTTTCGGTAGCCCTCTGCCACGGGCAATAGTGCGGCGGCCGTTTTTTTCTGCCGGGCTTCCCAGAACTTTTCTAATACATACCGCGGATCCCAGCGAGACCACACCTTGGACTCCAGCATGTAGTCTGCATGGGGTTCGAAGGATTCTACCACGTAGGGTACTTGGGTTTTCCGATGTACTAGGTAGCCCAAGGCCCCTGCAGGAGCACTGCGGCAAATGATGAGGTCTATCTTTTCTTGCCTTACCAGCCGGGCGAGTTGGTTGGGTATTTTAGAAAAGTCATCCCATTTGGCACGCAGCCCGTGGGCGGTACTAAGTGGTATATGGGTGATGCGAGCGTGGATGTTTTGCGGAGCAATAGTTTGCTCCCGCTCCATGGTGGAAAACCAGATGTGTTCTACCTGCGAAAAGCTGGTAAGTAGGTGCAGGTGAGGAATGGAGGTGCCTTGTGTGAGGCCTTCATGATATCCCCAGTAGTTGACGAACAGTAGTTTCACGGTGCAAAATTGAAGGGCTCTCTGCCGAAAGCCAAAGGATTACCATCTTTTTAGCAGGGCAGAAATGGCCGCACCTGGTTTTGCGGCTCGCAAATAGGATTTCACCATGATGGAGCGAGTTTTTCGGCGGAAGGCCGTCCGTTGCCCGGGGACCAGGCCTTGTATCTGCTTCAGTGCCTGATAGAGGAATCGGTAGCCCTCTTCCAGGCCTTCCAGATTACTCATGGCCGAGCCGTGGCCTTTGCGGTAATGCAGCACCGTGTTTTCGGTAAAGCGGTACAGGCCTCCATATTGGGCTTGCTCCATGTAGAAGAGTAGATCTTCGCCATGGGTATGCCCCACTGCAAAAGCATATTGTCGGTTGTCGGCCCTACGGAACATCCAGGTGGGCCCAAAGAAGGAGCGACCGGTGATCGCTACCAGATCTGCCAGTGGTGCCCCTTCAAAAGAAGGCAACCACTCGGAAACTACAGCTTTCATCTGGGCATCGCGAATCTCTACCCGACCGTCTACGAAACAAATGGCAGGGTCTTCCTGAAAGGTGTTGAGGCGGTCCGCCAGGCTGTTTTTGGGGAAGACATCGTCTGCATCCAAAAAGCAGAAGAAATCCCCTTGCATGTGACTCAGGCCCACATTGCGGGCTGCAGATACCCCAGCATTAGGCTGCTCAAAGTAGCGGAAGCGGGCATCTTGCTGTACAAATTGCTGGGCAATCTCTCCCGAGTTGTCCGTGCTTCCATCGTTGATGAGGAAGGCCTCCCAGTGCTCATGCGTTTGAGCGATCAGTGAGGTAAGCGCTTCAGCGAGATACGTCCCGGCATTGTAGATGGGGATGATGACCGAAACCAGCGGCGCAGTGAAAGTGCTCATGACGGGTTCGGTATTTCGGCTACCTCAGACAGAATCTTGGCCTCGATGCTCTTAACCAGCTCGGGGTAGGTGTGCGCTTTTGCGAAGGCAGTCCGTGCTGCGCTTTTTTCGACACCGTTATATAAGTTCAACTGGCTTACCGTATCCTGGAACAAGGCTGGGAAGTCCGCATTGGATGCACTCATCCGGAGTACGGGGTTTCCATCATATTCGGCGGTGTAGGTAGCTACTACCACCTTGCCAGAAGCCAGGTATTCTACAATCTTATGGGGGCTAGCCTGGTCTTGATGATGTGCCTCCTGGTAAGCTACCAAACATAAGTCCGCACCTAACAGGTGCCCGAATACTTCGGCAGCGGGTACCTCTCCAAGGAAGTAGGCATTGGGTATTCTCCTAAGAGCATCCCTTTCTGCCGACTGTGTAGACTGGGCAATGAGATTGCTTCTGCCGTCTGGGCCTAAAAAGCAAAAATCTACCCTTGGGTTAGCTTCTACTACCTGCTGTAGCAAGGGCCAGTCCAGATAGGGCATGGATAGGTTGCCAATGTAGATAGCCTTAGTGGCCTGGTGCCCCGGAAGGGCCTTGGGTTCAGTGTCTTGGGGCAAGGCATACCCATGGTGAATTTTGAAGGCCTTGGGATTGTGCTGTACCAGCCGTGTCCGGATGAGCTCGGTGGTGCAAAAACAAATGTGTGCACTGCTAGCCGCCCGGGCAGTTTCAAAATCCTGATTCAGGTCTACAATGTGGCTTATGGTGAGCTTACTGCCTGTCCAGGTGTCCAAGTCAAAGAAGACCGAATTGTCAAATGACCAGATGACATCGAAGAGGACACCCGCCAGCTTTTCCAGTTGCTTGGTGGTTTTTCGCAGCCAATACTGCCGCAGGAATTTGGGAAAGAACCGATAGCCTTTGAGAAAGCCAGGATACTCTGCCAGCTGAAGGCCTGGGACCGGGCCGGGTTGGATATCAAATGCCTGAGTGGGTGGGCCTAAAAAGACAACTTGGTTGCCTTGCTTGGCTAGCTGAACAGCATAGTGGTGTTTAGAAACAAAGGACTTACCCCAGGGTTCGGGTGAAATAATGAGGATGGATTTGTTGCTAAAAAAATGCATACTGTAGCCGTACTCGTAGTTTATGGCGCTTTAGAGTAAGTTGGTTTTTCAGGCGCCAAGGGTTTCCTAATGCGAAGGTACGGTGGGGTTACTTCTCAAACAGTAAGTCAGCAAACTTTTTCATTTCAAGGGTCCGGCTACCAAGCTTTTTGGCCGTTGCCAGGGCCGCATCTGCCTTTTGCGGATGGCTTAAAGCTTCGGCAACCTGTTGGGCCCAGGCCTCCGTAGAGAAGTCTGCCATCTGATACACCGTGTCAGCATTGAACAAGTCGGTATCGTAAGGCAGTGGCCCAAGTACTACGGGTTTCGAAAATAGCATAGCTTCTATAGCCGACACGGGCGTGCCGTCAGAGTGGGGCTGCATCACCACCAGGGTGGTGTGCGAGTATAGTTGGAAAATCTCTGCTTGGGACTGGCTGGGAAGGAAAACAAAAGAAGCATCGAGCTTGGCCGCATGCTCCTTTATTTGCGCTACATAGTCCTGGTGAACGCTATCCTCATCTACAAATACCCAAGTGTAGGCTTTCCTAAGGCGCTCGGGTAGTTGGCCGATGCCCTCTAAGGATAGCTCATGGTTGTAGAGGGGGCCCATCTTCCGAGGGAATAGGACGTAGTGCCCTTCGGGGGCTTGTGAATGCCTCGGATGCGACTGGTTCAGGATTTGGTCTATGTTGACTCCGGTACGGATGACTTCCACGGGTAGGTTATCCTTGATCTTAAGTACCCCTGCTCTTTGTGACTGACTGGTAGCCGTAACTCCCCGGATCTTCCTAAAGGCCAATCGGTATAGTTGGCTTACTATCCGGTTGATGGGACTACGGCTGGCAAAAGTTTGGGAGAGCCCTTTGAGAATATCCGTACCCCGGGTGGTAAGGGTGACCCGGACCGGAGTAAGATAAGCGACCAGGGCCCAAAGGGCGTGTGGTTCTGCAAAGAAGATGTGCAAACGGGGAATCTGATGCTTTTTGACCTGGCTAGCCAACCACCTCAAATTCTTCCAGGAAGACCCTAAGTTTCGGATGCTGAAGGGTGGGAGGGTACCCAATACCTGGATATTCCGGTCGTCCAACCAGCGTTGATAGTCCGCCGAGATGCGAGGCTGTGTGTGGTCTACCCCTACCAGATAGCAGGTGGTATCGGGCATTTCCGCAATGGGCTCCATCCATTTTTTGTCATGCAATGACTCAGGAATGGCCAAAAATAAAACCTTGCGCGGGTGGTCCTTCATGAGGGGGTTAGGTTTGGCGTTGGGCCCAAATATGAAAGGCATACAAAGCCCAAAGCCCCAGCGTATGGTCGCCTTTTCCTTGATGATGGTCTTGATAGTATGCCTCTACAGCCTCATAGTTCATGGGAATGAGGGACTGCCGGCCTCCTAGAACGGTTTCCCGCCAGAGGCTACTCAGTTCTTCTTTGAGCCATTCTTGGGCAGGCACGCTGAAGCCCTGCTTTTCCCGGTTGGTCAGGTTTTGAGGTAGGTATTTCTTGGAGAGCTCTCGCAACAAGGACTTGGTACCGTTTGGTGTAGTATGATAGGCCGTAGGTATGGTGGCGGCAAAGTGAGCCAGGTCCACATCCATAAAGGGGCTACGCATCTCGATGGAGCAATACATGGAGGCACGGTCTACCTTCACTAGGTAGTCATTGACCAGCCGGGTATGCAAGGTGCTGCTAATGACCTGCTGCAGGGTGTCCCCTTGGAAGCTGCCGAAGGCCTCCCACACCGCCTGATGTTCTCGGTCGGTGGCCTGCACCGCTACCGGTACCTCTGGCATCATGCGGGCCAGCTGACTGGGCATAATGCCCATTTTCCGGTTCAGAAGCTTATACCGAGGCTCGCGGGCCGCGGTAAGCACGGTGTTGAGAAACTGTACTTGATAATGCGAAGAAACCCGGCTCATCAGCTTCACCAGAGGTTGAAGAGGAGCTAGGTTTTTAAATTTCATCAGTTTGGCTACCAGATGGTGAATGTAGTAGCCGGCAAATAACTCATCGCCCCCGTCGCCCCCAAGCAGCACCTTGTGGTTTTGGCCCACGGCCTTCGAAACCAAGTAGGTAGGTACCATCGAAAGGTCAGCAAAAGGCTCTCCGTACTCCCATATCAGGTCCTGGGCACTCTCCAGATCCTCGTAGGAAACCATCAATTCCGTATGGCGTGTGCCATATTTCTCCGCTACCTGTTTGGCGTAGGGCAGCTCATTGTAGGCGGCCTCGGCAAACCCAACCGAGTAGGTGTTAATAGGTTCGGGGCTTACCTCGGCCATTTTGGCTACCACCAGAGAGGAATCGATGCCTCCGCTAAGCAGGGCGCCTATGGATACATCAGCCACCAGCCTGCGTTGTACCGCTTGGGTAAGCAGGGCGTCGGTTTGGTCCAGGGCATCCTGATAACTCAAGGAAGCATCTACCTGGTATTGGATTTGGAAGTAGGGATGGGCTTGGAAACCTGAATGGGAAAAAGTGGCCCAATGCCCTTCGGGTAGCTTCTTGATTTCCTTCCAAGGGGTATTGGTCCGGGGAGAGGAGAGCTCTTGGAAATAATAACCCAAGCTGTGTACATCGGGGGTGTAGGTGTAGGGTAGGGAATTGAAAGAGCGCAGATCAGAAGAGAAATAGAACGTGGGCCCTTGATGTAAATAATAGAGGGGCTTTTTTCCAAAAGGGTCCCGCGCCAGGTACAGTGCCTGCTGCTGTGTGTCATACAAGGCCAAAGCAAACATGCCCTTCATTTTTTGCAGTAACTCCGCAAAACCCCAAGCTTCGTAGCCGGCTAGTAGTACCTCGGTATCCGATTGGCTTTGGAAGGGGTAGTCGGGTAGTTCCTTTTTGAGGGCTTGGTAATTGTAGATCTCCCCGTTGAGTACAATGTGCGAGCGCCCCGTATTACTGTGCATCGGCTGATTGCCGGTGGGTGACAGGTCTATGATGCTCAGTCGTTTATGGATGAGGGTAACCTGAGGGCCCGTTGACTCAGCTTCTTCCCAAAAGCCTTCGGCATCAGGACCACGGTATCGCATGGGTTCCGCAAAAGCGATTTGCTGCGCTGGGGAATCAAACACTTGCGACCGGAACGAAATGCCGCCACCAATTCCGCACATACTATTGGGTTTAATTTATTTGGCTTGCTGCTGTGCCCAAAGATGAAATACAAACATACTCCATAACTGATGGGATGCCTCACGTTTCTGCTGAACGTGTTCCTCAAAGTAATGCTGCAAATAAGTATAGTCTAGGGGCAGCAGGTGCTGTTTTCCTTGCAGGACTACTTCCTCCCAGTGCTGGCGCATAGGTCCTCGAAACCACTCGCCCACGGGTACGGCAAAGCCCTGTTTGTTTCGGTGGATGAGGTCATGAGGCAGATATCTTTCGGCTACAGACTTGAGTACAGACTTATTGCCATGGGGCTCAAAGAGCAGCTGCGGCGAAAGGATAGCGGCATACCGGGCCAGGTCTTTATCTAGAAACGGACTGCGCATTTCTAAGGAAGCGTACATGGAGGCGCGGTCTACCTTTACCAGGTAGTCGTTGACCAGGCGGGTATGCAATGAGGAACTCATAAACTGCGCCAGCAGATGCTCCGTGTGGTCGCTGTACTGCTCCCACACAGTTTGGTGTTCTGCAGGGCCTGCCTGCCCAATTTCCGGATGGTCTGGGAAAAGCTGCCCGAGCTGGCTGGGAGTGAACCCATACCCCCGGTGCAATAGCTCAAAGTGGGGCTGATTGGCTGCTTCCAGCAGGCGTTTCATAAAGTCCACCCGATAAGGATTATACACCTTGGCTAGTCCCTTGACTAGGGGAAGTACGTGCCTGAGGTGCTTTACCTTACTAAGCTTGTTCACGAAGTAATAGATGTAGTACCCAGCAAACAGCTCATCGCCCCCGTCGCCGCCGCACACTACCTTTTCTTTTTCAGCAATCTGCCTGCATATGGCATAGGTGGGCAGTTGGCTATGGTCTGCAAACGGTTCGCCGTATTCTAAGACCAAATTTTCGGCTAGCTGAATATCCGCAGGCTGTAAGATGAACTCCGTATGGTGGGTGCCGTATTGCTCAGCCACCTGGCGTGCCCAGGGCAGTTCGCTGTAATTGGCTTCCTCAAATCCTACCGAATAGGTGGCAATGGGTGTGTCACTGAGCGAAGCCATTTTGGCTACCAGCAGGCTGGAATCTATGCCCCCGCTTAGCTGGGCTGCCACATTTACGTCGGCTACCAAGCGCCGTTTCACCGCTTCGGTAAATAAACGGTCGGTGGTGTCAATGGCTTCCTCGCGCGTGGGAGTGGCTTGCCCGGTAAACCGCAGATCCCAGTAGCACTGCTGGGTGATGCCTTGCCGGGTGAAGGTGTAGTAGTGTCCCTCGGGTACTTTCTTGATCTCCTGCCAGATACTTCCCAGTCGTGGACTGGAAAGCTCACTAAAGAAATAGCCCAGGCTATATGAGTCCAGAGTAAGCGGCAGGCCCAAGGATTGAAAGGAGCGGATGTCGGAAGAGAATATGAGCTGCCCCTCCGTATGGTAGTAGTAGAGGGGCTTCTTGCCAAAGGGGTCGCGTGCCAAATAGGTGGTTTGCGTCCGCTGATCGAACAGGGCCAAGGCAAACATGCCGTTCACTTTTTCCAGTAGACTATCGAGCCCCCACTGTTCGTAGCCCGTCAGCAGGGTTTCGGTATCGGACTGGGTACGGAAGGTATGGCCCAACTGCATAAGCTCCTGCCGCAGTGCCCGATAATTGTAGATCTCTCCGTTGAAGACGATCAGAGTATGGCCGGAAGGGCTCCACATGGGTTGATTTCCTCCCTCAGACAGGTCAATGATGCTAAGGCGCTTGTGCACGCACTGTACCCAAGTTTCTCCGTGCTGTTGGTTCCAGTAGCCCTCAGCATCCGGTCCCCGGTACCGCATGGGTTCCCCAAAAGCTACCAGTGCTTCCTGAGAAGTAAACACTGGGCCCTGAAAAGATATAGCTCCCCCAATTCCGCACATAGTCTTATCGTTTTATCAAAGTTTTGCGGACACAGTAGGCCCAGGTTCTGGCGTTGACCAGCTGCAAAGGACGGATCTGGGTAGCCTGCCAAGAGGCGCTGATGGCCTGCGCATACATTTTGTTGTACATAAACATGGCCGCGGCTTCCCGGTACACCAGCGCAGGATCTTGCTCATAGGGGCGCAACCACTCAGCCATTTGCTCATCTACCGCTTCTTGCTTACCCCGCATTAGGTCATCCGCCCCAGTGGCCTTTCGTTGGGCCATGAGGTGCCGTACCAGTTTCAGCGCAATTCCACTTTTGGGATTGATCTTTTTAGAATTACTGCCCGCGTTTTGTCGGTAAAAATATAGCGGTTGTGGCAGGTTGATGGCCGGGTATTTTTCCATGATGCGCGACGACCAGTCGAAATCCTGATAGCGTAGCGAAAGGAAATAGGGGCGGTAGCCGCCTATGTCATCATATACCTGGCGGGTCACCATCAAAGCTGCTCCGCAAAAGGGATTGCTTTCTTCCACTACAGCCTGTATCTCTTCGTAGGATTCCGGTTTAGTATCCGTACGCAGTACCTCGCCCGTTTCGGTCACTATTTGAATAGCTGAGCCCACCATACCTAGAGTAGGCTGCTTCTCAAATGCTTTGAGCAGTAGCTCTAGTCGGTCAGAGGTAGCATAGTCATCCGCATCCTGAAAGGTGATATAGTCCCCTTTGGCCAGAGCCAGCAATTTGTTGCACGTAGCGGGATACCCTTGGTTGGCCTCGTTGTGAAATGTCTTAATGCGGGGATCTTCGTACCGGTCAATAATCGCTTTCGTATCGTCCTGGGAGCCGTCATCGGCAATCAGCAGTTCCCAATGCGAATACGTTTGGCCGATCACACTATCGATGGCCTGTACGATAAATGCCGAGGCATTGTAGGCCGGCATCACCAAGGAAACAAGGGGGGTAGATTCAGACATTACCGTAATATTCCTTGAAGCAAATTATGAAACTGGCTGGCCATATTTTCAATGGAGAATTCAGCTTGCACCCGTGCCTGATTTCTTTTGCCTATGGCTTCACGTTCTTCCGCTTGGCTTATTAGCAAGGTAAGGTGTTGCACTATAGAAGTCAGATCGTTTTCATCCACCAAATAGGGATAGCCTTCCCCCAGAGCCTCTTCACAACCCATAATGTGGGAAGCCACCACGGGCTTACCTTGGTACATCATTTCCAATACAGCATTGGGTACTCCCTCCTTCTGCGAGAAATGAACCCCTAGTTCTATTTCGGAGTCCAAGGCTGCAATGTCCCGCATTTCTCCCAATTGAATAACCGAGTCCTGCACTCCCAATGACTCGGCCAGCTCTTGCAGGGTGGTTTCCGTACCCATGGGTTTGCCCACGAGCAGGGCTACCCATTCCTGCCGGAGAGTTTCCGGTAGTTGGGCCCAGGCCTTTATTAGGGTTGCCTGGTTCTTATGGTGGTGCAAATTGGCAACCATCGCCACCCATTTTTTTCCTTGGAGTCCCGAGTGGTCGGCTTCTATCTGAACCCGAGTGGTTTGTGCCGCAGGCATCGTGACCCCATTGTGGATTAAGCCAACCCGATCTGGCGACCAGCCCATCATAAGGAGGATAAATTCTTGCCCCTCTCTGGAATTGGATATCAGACGAGTGGCTTGCCTTAGGGCGTACTTTTCTACCCGGCCATTGGAAAAACTCCGGCCCTCATCCCGCTGATTCCAAATACACCCACGAGCAGCAGTGAATTTCCAAGTGGTGCAAGCGTATAGGCTGGGGTAATGCGTGAAGGGCAGGATAAGGGTGGGCTTGGTTTTTCGTATCGCCCAGAGCGTCTTCCACAGGTTCTGTACCAGCACCTTGTACCCGCCCCAAAACTGGCTAAGGCCTGCGCTGGAAAAGGGTACGCCCATCTCCATGAGCTGATCGCTTACCGGGCCTTCGGTGCTACGCAGGGCCAGTACGTGGAAATCATACGTGTCCTTCAGAGTACGGATTAGATTGACGGCCTGCCTTTCAGCTCCACCTTGGTTGAAGGTGTCCAGGACTACTAGCACCCTTGTCTTCATACGCTTACGGGGGAGTGCTGGCGGGTCTTGATCCACCGTGATAAGAAGAGCAGCAGCCAAAGCCTGGCCGGGTAGTCTCCGGAGG
>JBCBHI010000038.1:0-14455 GCA_038525885.1 Bacteroidota bacterium | reverse complement strand
TACATCCAAATAGCAGGCTACCTGCTGGACTACGCCGCAGTGAAGGGCGAGCGCGGATACGAGGTGTACGTAGACTACGGCAGCTCTGGCAGCAGCGGCACGGTGTACTGGGAAAGTGAGCCCAACAACGGCAGTGGCAATACGGACGACTTCCCCGGTAGCGGTGAGGGCATTCGTGGTCATATAGAGTACAGCGGAGATATTGATGAGTACAAGGTGACGGTAACCGCTACTACGGATATCGAGATCTTCATCAACGCCCGCCGCGAAGGCACCGACAGCCAAGGGGCCTGGGAATGGCAGTGGGGCAACCAAAACAATGGCTACTACCCCAAAGCGGTGTGGTACAACGGTAGCAACCTGGCCAATACCACCTTGGAAGCGCACACCAATACGGGCATCAACTACCCTACGCATACGGGTACGGGCGAGGCTAACTATAGCTGGAACTACTCGCACTTCCACCCGGTAGACGCTAATGACTGGTTGGGGTATCCTGGTTCGGACGAGATCATCCCTAATACCAAATTCTTCGGCAATGACCTCAATACCTATGACCCTGTGGTGCAAACCCGGATGGAGGACTGGGGTGCCTGGCTGGTGAACGAGCTTGACTTTGACGGTTTCCGGATGGACTTCGTGCGCGGATTCCAAACCAGCTACATTGCTGACTGGGTAGACAATCTGCCTCTGAAGAATGGTGCCCAACGGTTCATTGTGGGCGAATACTGGGGCCCTAGCTATCGCATTCGCGATTGGGTAAATGATATTGGTGGCCAAGGGGTAGATGTAGACGGCTTTGACTTCGACCTCAAGTTTACGCTCACGCAAATGGCCAATGGCAACCAGAGCAGCTACGATATGCGCTGGCTCAACAACACCGGGCTGGTACGCGGGGGCTTCCTCAATGGCACCCAGTCGGTGACCTTCGTAGAGAACCATGATACGGGCAAGGAGCACGATAAGTGGGTATTCCAGGACTGGAAAATGCCCTACGCCTACATACTGACTCACGAAGGACGCCCTTGTGTATTCTACTCGCACTACTACGGTACGCTGCAAGAGGACGCGCACGGTGGTGCCTTCACTACTCAGGCCCCAGCCTCGCTACGCGATGATATTGACTTCCTGATGTTTGCCCGCCGTACCTACATGGGTGGTGGCCTAGAGGTGCTCAGCGATGCGGGTAATCCTTACCCTAGTGGAGATGCTTACCACGTATACGTAGCCCGTCGTGGCGGGAACGGCACTAAGGACGGCGCCATCATCGTGATCAACAACCACGACTCCCAAACTAAAGGTTTGTGGGTAGATGCGAGTGTAAACGGGCAAGCCATCTGGTCTAACACCACTTTGAAAAACGCCGAGTCGGGTGCCACAACCACAGTTTTTGGCGATGGCCGGGTGTGGGTAGAAGCTCCCCCTCGTGGCTATGCCGTATATGTGCCTAGTACAGACTACGTAACCTACGTAGCACCCCGCGAAGGCGGCTCTGCTGACCTAGCCGATGTACTGGTAAATGACCTGGAATTTGGCGTAGCCCAAAACTACCCCAACCCGGTAGCGGCCCATGGCACTACCTCCTTTGCTATTACTGTACCCAAAGCGGACATAGTAAGTGTAAAGGTGTATGACATCCTAGGAAACGAAATAGCTACAGTAGCTGAGAAGCGTATGGAAGTAGGTACGAATACTGTACAGTGGGAGATAGGCAACATAGAGGCAGGAGCCTACCTGTACCGTGTTACCTATGCCGGACAAGAAATCACCCAGCGCCTAATAGTGCAATAACCGCTAATAAATCGAAAACCAATGAAGAGGCTGCTCCTTACCAGGGGCAGCCTTATTTTTTGTGAGGTCAGACTCAGATTGTTCTGGAATCTAGTTTTCCGGATGGGGCGTTTGACCCGAAGCCAGAGGCTTCTTCAGTGCCCTAGCGTTACAAGCGGAACGCTTGTAACAGATGGAAGCGATGGATTTCTGTAGGGGGGCGTTCCATGGAACGCCCCCCTACAGAAATTCAAAGGTCCATAAATCAAACTCTCAGGCCCTCCTTTAGGATTTATTAAGCCTCCATCAGGTAGCGGCGCTTCATCAGGGGGCAGATTTTGTATCGTTCGTCTTTGGTGTCCTCGTAGACGGCTTCCAACAGCTCGTACACATTCTCGATGCCCAGCTCGGCACACCACTCGAAAGGTCCTTTGGGGTAATTGGTGCCCAGCTTCATGCCTTGGTCAATATCCTCTTCGGTAGCCGTACCTTCCTGTACGGTGTAGAATGCCTCGTTGATAATCATGCAGACTACCCGGGGGGTAACCATTCCTACCCGGTCCTGCACCACGCGGAATTCCGTGCCCAGCCCTTGGAGCGTTTCGCTCACCTGACTATGGTCCGCCTCGTGCAACAGGCTCACCTCTAGCAACGGCCGATTCAGCATACCGGGTAGGCCGTTGAATCCCACCAAGGTAAAGTCCACCTCGTCCAGATAGAACTTAAGGCCGGCCAGACTCAGCTTGGGGGCGTCCACAAAAACGGTCAGGTGGGGGTGGCTCTGGTAGATCTCGATCGCCTCGGGGCTGTCCGCCACGGTGAAATCGAAAACGACTTGGGCCTCGGCCAGCTCTTCGTGCGGAGGGATGGCTTCGCCAATAAAGGTAGCGGAGGCCACTGCCTCACCAAACTTAGCCTGAAATTCATCCCATTGGGCTTCGTCGCCCACCACCAGTGTTTTCATGTTGGTCTTCGTTTCCCGCAAAACTAGCATTTCTGCTCGTGGTTTAACCACAGAGTTACCAGAGAAGGCACGGAGGACACTAAGATTATTATTAGTTTGAGCTAATCATCATCCGATAAACGACCCAAAATGAATCAAATCAACAGCCTCTCTAAAGAAATTATTGGTTGTGCTATTAGGGTGCATAGCACTATGGGGCCAGGCTTAATGGAAAAGGTATATCATCAGTGCCTTCTGCATGAACTCAATAAGAAAGGACTAAAGGTCCAATCCGAATCCCCAATGAGGATTCAATATGATACATTGGTGATTGATGATGCTTACCGCTTAGATCTGGTAGTAGAGATTATAATCGTGCTCGAAATAAAGGCCGTGGATGAGCTGAACGACTTACATATGGCCCAATTGCTCACCTACCTCAAGCTTGGCGGCTATCCTTTGGGTCTATTAATGAACTTCAATGTGACTTTATTGAAAAACGGAATCCGAAGGCTCATCAATTCCTATCAACCTAGCTCAAAATAAATTCTAAAAACCTCTGTTCTCTCTGAGTCTACTCTGGTAACTCTGTGTTAAAAACACACTCAGGAAATCCCTTTCTTAAGTTCCATGATGGTGATTTCGGGGGGCATGCCGATGCGGCCTGGGAAGCCGATGTAGCCATAGCCACGATTTACATACAGGTACTGCCCCCCTTCTTGATAGAGACCCGCCCACTGCTTGTAGATATACTGACTGGGGCTCCACCGGAAGTTGGGTAGCTCTACCCCGAACTGTGCCCCGTGGGTATGTCCGCTAAAAGTAATGTCCACATCTGGGAAGTCCGGGCGTACAATAGCATCCCAGTGGCTGGGGTCATGAGAGAGCAAAAGCTTCACGGGCATCTCTTCCATGCCGGCATAGGCTTGTTCCAGGTCTCCATGCTGCACGAATCGGTGCCCCCAGTTTTCTACGCCTATCAGCCCAATGGAGGCTCCATCTACGGTGAGGGTACGGTTTTCGTTGAGGAGCAGATCATAACCCAAGGTATCCCGAACCACAGTATGCATATCCTTTAGGTTCTGCGCCTTGGCAGCATCTGAAGACCAATTGGAATAATAGTCTCCGTAATCGTGGTTCCCTAGAACCGAGTACACGCCCAAGGGAGCCTTGAGCTTACTAAATAGCTCGGTATAGTCGCGCACTTCACGGGTACGTTCGTTCACCAAATCACCAGTGAAGAAGACCACGTCCGGTTTCTCTCCCAATAGCATCTCTACGCCGCCCTTTACGGCCGTCTTGTTAAAAAAGCTCCCCGAGTGGATGTCAGAAACTTGGGCAATTCGAAGGCCATCAAACTCCTTGGGTAGGTTGGGCAGGTGCACGGTATGCCGGCGCACCCGATAGTCGTGGGCGCCACTGAGTATACCAAAGGAGATAGTAGCGGTAGGCACGACACTAGCAATGATGGCCGCCTTACCCAAAAATTCGCTACGCGAGATGGTGGTACCCGCAGCACTAGTTTCGCCTCCAGACATCCTGGCAATCACCCACTGAATACCCCGCGAGAGGTCGCCAATGAGCAGCACCACTCCGGCAAATAGTTTAGCCATGACGGAGATCATCATGCCTCCGGCAATGAGTGTACGCAAGGCCCGGTATTCGTCCGAACTTACCCGGCCAAACACCAGCAAGCCCAGGTATACCAAAATGGAAAAACCCCAGTACACTCCGTGGATACTCATTCGCCAGCCGTCACTAAGGGACCGGGTGACCAGGCGTAGGGCTTGAAAAGCGTAAAGATCGAGTGCCAGAAACAGCACACATACGAAAATAATCACAGGTAATCTCGACATATAAAAGTTAACTCCGAAAGCACAGCTTAGGCACCTGCCACTGCCCTTGCAAACGGCTAATTCCGGCAGGATGTTCCTTCTTGCTGATGCTCTAGTCTGGGAATATAACTACTTTCGGAGCCATCATGGAAATCATCGCAAGCCCTACGGAACAAACCACAGCCGCTACCGACATTGTCTTGGGGCTGCTGGCTATATTCTGGGCGGTGATGGTATACCGGCGAGGAAATAGGCAGCATCCGCAAAAAGCAAAAATTTGGGCCTGGGCTTTCGGGCTATTGGCCTTTGCCGCCTTGCAGAGTTGCCTCTACCATGGTTTGGTATGGGAGCCCGATACCCAGCGCTTGCTTTGGTATCCGGTCAATCTGGCCTTGGGCCTGGCCGTAGGCTGCTTTGTGTTGGGCACCTGGTATGACTACCGGGGCCAACCCGTAGGCCTCCCCCTAATAGTGGCCATGCTGGTAACGGGATTCGCGTTTTTCCTGGTCAGCATGCTACTCCCTGGCTCCTTCCTGGGCTTTATTGTGTACGAGGGCGTAGCCATGCTATTTTCCATTGGAGTATATACCTCGCTGGCCCTACGCCGAAAGTTGGACGGCGCTGCCTGGGTAACCCTAGGGATTACCACCAACCTCATAGCAGCAGTGGTACAGGGTCTGGGCAAGGGCCGCATTCACTTTACCCTCATTTGGGAATTTGACCACAACGGCCTATTTCATATCATCCAGTGGGTAAGTATTGTCATCTTAGGATGGGGTCTGCTCAAGACCTATTCTTCTACTAAATAAATGAATACTATGGCTAGTTTCTCCTTCAACGCCTTACGCCAAACACGCAACAACATTCTTCGCCTGGTAAGTGGTTTCACCACGGAACAGCTAAACACCCAACCCGAGGGCTTCAACAACAACCTGGCTTGGCACCTGGGGCACGTAGTGGTTACACAACAGCTATTATGCTATCGCAATGCTGGACTGGACACTCAGATTTCGGAGGATTGGATCAACAGATTCCGTAAAGGAACCCATACCGAAGGGGTGATCTCTGAGGAGGAACTGTCTGCTATCAAAAAGGAAATGGAAGCCCTGGTAGAGGTGACCGAAAAGGACTACGCGGAAGGAAAATTTACTAGCTACGACCGGTACGAAACTAGCTATGGGTTGATACTAAATACCCCAGAGGAAGCCTTCGCGTTCAATGATGTACACGAAGCACTCCACCTGGGGTATATGATGGCGCAAAGGCGCTTACTTACCTAAAGATTAGTTGCCAATAGCGGATACAACCAAGGTACCGTTAGTTACCTGCGCGGTTTCTTCGGTATCTTCATTCACCATGCTACCGGAAAAAGTAGCTTCAAAGGAAACCAAGGAGTTATCCTCGTTCGGCACGAAATTGGTCACCGTCAGGGTCACGTTGCTGGCATCCCACACATTAGAAGAGTCGCTATTGAAATCCCCTTCCCAGATCTGAATGGTCATTCGGTCAAGGGCCAAGGACAAATCGTCTAAGCCAGAAGTCACCGTATACGTGCCATCCCCACCCGTGAAGATGGTGGTGATTAGCATACCGTTGCCACTAGTAGCATCGAGTACACGAGCAGTAGCTACCGTAGAATCAGCAAACTGGGTTGCCGCAAACGCCCGGTTGATGGTCGTTTGATCATCAGAATAGCTGGTACCGCCCAGAGTAAAAGTCACTGAACTTTCCGTAGGGATCAAGTTCTCGAATAGGCTGCATCCTGTGAAAACCACCAGCAGGGCCATGCCCAAAATTAGGAATGTCTTTTTCATTAGGTATAATCTTTATACAATACAATGTTAGGGCAAATGGCTCTGAATTCACCCCAGATGTACCGTTTATCCAACGAATTTCCTGAATAACGCACTAATTAGGGCATTGTTTCCTTGTCCATATGCATAGTGACCAGCACATGGGGCACATCTACGACCTCGGCAATTTTCAGATCTCCGGCAATGGAGCATAGTACATAGGCATCATTTCGCTCCATTCCTTTCTCAGCCACCAAATAATTAACCAAGTTGAGGGTAGCACGGCGCGCCGCCTCGTCCAAGGTGGTAGCGTACGCCGTGGTGGCGTAGTAGTCCTGCGTTTCGTACTCGGGCTCTTCCAGCTTTCTGTGCCCTTTGATCACATTCACCTCATACACAAAACGTAGAGGTGCTTCAATAGCGGTACCGCACACCTCTCCGTGGCCCTGGGTGGCGTGGCCGTCGCCGATACTAAACAGTGCCCCTTTCACCCAAACCGGAAAATACACCGTAGTGCCCGCCGTCATATTAGGATCATCCATGTTCCCGCCATTGGCCCGGGGCGGAATGGTATTCAACAGCGAATCCGTATCCGGTGCTACGGCCATGACCCCAGGGAAGGGAGTCAGCGCAATGCTATGGCCCTCTGCAAACTGGGCCGTTTTCGCCTCTTTGTTGATTTCGTAGATCTTTAAATAGGGCTCGGTGAAGGTGTCAGCGAGGTAGCCAAAACCCGGCAGGATAGCCGACCAACCCCAGGTATCAAGCTCCACCTCGTGCAAGGTCACCGCTAGCACATCGCCAGGCTCTGCCCCTTCTACGTACACAGGCCCGGTCAACGGGTGTATGGGATCGAAACTTAAAGTAGCCAAATCAGCTACAGTGGAATTGGGGGTAATCTGGCCCGCCGTAGCCTCCTGGGTATATGCCTCAATTACGCTACCTGAGGGCACCGTAAGCACCGGAGGAATGGTGCGGCTAAACTTGCTGTGTACCTGGTCTGCGGTAAGGGTGTATTGTGCCTCGGGCACCGTAGGCGTAGGGCTGGCCTCGGGTGAGGCATCGGTAGCGGGTGTGGAACAAGACCATAGCATACCCACCGCCAGGCTCGGAACTAGGTTTTTCATGCAATAGGAAGGTTTTCGTGGGAATTAAAATACGAAAGCTTCCTGAAATGGGCTCATAGGCCATACTAGGTTAGGGTATTTTCCCCACTGAGGATTACCTAGGCCAGCCAATGGCCGGAAAGTGGTATGTCGTTCCCTCCGGGAACTCAGTTTACTAGCGCTGGAGTCACCCCGAAGTCACCTGCGGGGTAATATTTTTCGCCCCTTCCAGGGGCTAGAAGTAAATAATCAACACGCAATCGCCCGTTTTACCCTTCCATATTGGTACGGCCGGAATCGTGCTCGTTTGGATTGAACGGCTTCTGATTTTCGGTCTCGTAAGTAAGCTCCACCACCCGGTGAATGATGTTATCCATTTCATGCACCGTATTGTGCATCATCTCTACCAGGGCACGGTCTTCTGCATCAAAATTCTCTGGCCTCAACAAGTTAATCAGGCCCAAAAGTGAGGCCACCGGGCGCCGAATTTCATGCGACTGCAAGTGGGCGATTTCCTCCAACCGCTGGTTTTGGTTTTCCAGGGCAATCTCGTACTTCCGTTGGGCATCAATATTGGTCACATTGAAGGCCACCCCTATGATGTTTTGCTGCTGGTCGTAAGCAGGCTTATAGGTAGCCCGCCAATACACCACCATGTCATTTTCATAAGCTACCTTCCGCTCTTCGTGTACGGTTTCACCATGGAGGGCCCTCTCCATATCCACCACAAACTTAGGCTTCACCTCGTCTACGGTGTAGTCCAAAAAACTATCTCCCAGATGTACATCGCGCTGGAAAAGACCCTTGATGGCATCCGAGGCCATTTTATTGAACGCCAATACGGGGTACTCAGGAGGACCTCCTAGCAGGAAGTTGGTATCGGTGGTACTGTTAAAGAAGGCGTTCAGTTTATTCTGCGAATCCCGAAGCTTCTCGTTGGCCTCCATGATCTCGGTAATGTCCAAACTGGAGCCAATAAAGCCCAGAAAGCTCCCGTTTTCGGCCAACCGAGGATTGCCCCGGTGGAGCATGGTGCGGTAGCTCCCGTCTTGGTGCCGGAGCCTGGTTTCCACCTCAAATTCCGCTTTCGTACCCAAGGCGGTATTCAGCACTTCTTTCCAAGCCTCCTGGTCATCAGTATGCACAAACTCCCGGAACCTTTTCGCCCCACCTTCTTGCAAATCCACACCCGTAAAGTCACGCCAGGCCTCGTTATGAAAATCCAGCTCACCCCGTTCATTGATCATCCAAATGAGGGCGGGAGCAGAATTGGCCAAATGGCGAAATCGAGATTCGCTCTCGCGAAGGGCCTCCTGGTTTTTGCGCTGTTCGGTCAGGTCTACCACTACCGCTACAAAATTGGTAACGGCATCGCCTTCACCTACCGGGTGGTACTGCAGTGAGACCCAGAAGGGGCTCCCATCCTTGCGGTAGTTCAGGATTTCGCTGGTAAAGGGTTCCTTTTGGGCAATTTTTTCCTCCATGTACCGGATCGTGTTGGGGTCGGAGTGCTCACCTAATAGCAAGTCTCCGGGAATAGCCCCCTGCAGTTCATCTAGGGAATATCCTGTAAGCGTAGAAAAAGCCGGATTGGACCACTCAATCACTCCATCTGCGTTGAGAATGATGGCCCCATTTTTTGACAACAAGGCCACCAAGTATGTCAAAGGATGCTGAGGAGTGTTCATTATGGAAGAGATATCTGCCATCTCCCTAAAATTAGTTCGAATGCCGGTATGAAATAAACCAGGCCGGAAAAAAGATAAACCGAGCGAAAATCGGTTGAATATCCCAAAAAATTGGTGGATACCGATGTGCATCCCTAGGTTTCTTGTTTTAGCAAAGGACGGAAATAGCAATTAAAAGGGAAAATCATTATTCCCCGGAGAGCGCATTAGGCTATTTCACCATGCATTTCCTCTTATCTTTGGGCATGGTACCAAAGGAAATCTCGGTCCCCAGTGCAAAGAAAATCTATTTCGCTTCAGATTTTCACCTGGGAATACCTTCTCTGGCTGAAAGCCATGACCGAGAGCGGAAAATTGTACGTTGGCTAGACGAGGTAGCTGAAGATGCTGCTTATTTATTCCTGCTAGGGGACGTCTTTGACTTCTGGTTCGAGTACAAAAGGGCTGTGCCCCGGGGCTTTGTGCGGGTGCTCGGGAAACTGGCTGAACTTACAGATAAGGGCATACCCGTAGCCATTTTCAGTGGCAACCATGACATCTGGATGTGGGACTACCTACCCAAAGAACTCAACCTTTCGGTAATCCACCACCCCATCAGTTTCCGGGCAGGGCAGCATACTTTTCATGTCGGGCACGGTGATGGCTTGGGGCCGGGAGATCATGTGTTCAAAATGGTCAAAAAAGTATTTCGCAATCCCCTGTTTCAATGGCTCTATTCTCGGGTACACCCGAATACGGGTATTGGTGTAGCACAGTACTTCTCTAATTCCAGCCGACATGCCAGCGCTGAAAAACCGCAGGAGTTTCGTGGTAAGGAGGAATGGCTCATCCAGTATTGTGAGAAACTTCATACCACCCACCCGCACGACTTTTACTTGTTTGGCCACAGGCACATACCCATGGACATTCCTATTGGGGAGAGTGGCCGCTACATCAACTTAGGGGAATGGATCAACCACTGTACCTATGCTACCTATGACGGTACTGCCCTACAGTTCGAAGCCTTTGAAAAAGCAATTCCGTCACTACCTACGCTTTAAATATGTCGCCTATTGGCAGGATAGCCTGATTTTTGCTTACTTCCCTAAAAATCATCACCCAATGAAGAAGATACTTTTTTTAACTCTGCTTATTAGCGCCAGCACTACCTCCCTTTTTGCCCAAGAAGCTTGCGAGGTGAAAATTCAAGAACTTGTAGGCTCCTACGAAGGAGGCTGCCGACGGGGCGTGGCCCACGGTACGGGTACTGCCTCGGGCACCGATGCCTATACCGGCACCTGGAAAAAAGGATTTCCAGACGGCAGTGGCACCTATACCTACGCTAGTGGCGATGAATACGTAGGGGAATTCAAGAAGGGCCGCCGGAACGGAGAGGGGACCCTCACCTACGTGAATGGAGAGGAGAAGAAGGGCTTTTGGAAAGACGATGAGTACATAGGCGAATACGAGAAGCCCTATAAGGTGACTTCCCCTCCTAACGGAGTAAACTATCTGCTGACCAACCGGGGGGACAATACCAACCGTGTGGCTACTCAAATCCGCCGAAACGGCGCCCAGGTGCCCGTACAAAACCTATCGTACGTAGCAGACAACGGGCTGCAATACGAAATCTCTACCGAGTTTGGCTGGGAGAACGTGGAGTACCCCGTCAATATCAACATCAACTATGTGATCCAGGACCAAATGGGTTCGGGCACTAACAATGTCATATTCCGCGTGACTATTTATCAGCCTGGCGACTGGCTGATCCAACTCAAACACTGATCTTATTCCGCAGTCTATTATCATGCTATTTCCCCGCTTTACTCTCTTGCTTGCTTTCGGTCTTACACTAGCCTACCATAGCTATGGGCAGGACTCCTGCACGGTACTGGTAGAAGAGTTGGCAGGATCCTATACCGGGGACTGTGCAAACGGATGGGCACAAGGAAAAGGAGAAGCCACGGGACCCAATCAGCACCAATACCAGGGCTATTGGGTCCAGGGTTTTCCTGAAGGAGTGGGGCAGTATACCTGGCCTAGTGGCGACCGCTACCAAGGCGAATGGGTGCATGGCCGCAGAGAGGGGGAAGGAACAATGTATTTTGCTAATGGCACAGAGAAAACAGGGGTTTGGGAGAATGATGAATACATTGGCACCTTTGCTCAGGCAGTAGAAGTCCTAAGCAACTCAGCCGCTATCGAGTATAGTATCTTTCAGCAGGGGGTCACCAAAAGCAAAATTAGCATCCAGTTTTACTGGGAAGACCAACCCTACTATCCAACGGATTTGCGGTTGGCTTCCAACACGGGCATCCGGTTTGAAGGCCCCAACATTACGGGGTGGGAAAGGGTCACTTTCCCTATGGAATTTACGGTTCAGTTCACGCAACCGGCATCAGAGAATGAGTCCGGGACTCCGGTGAATTTCCAGGCCAGGATTGAGAAACCGGGCGACTGGTGGCTCATTTTAGGAAGGAAGTAATTGGCCTCTTTACTGAGAGGAAACACCGCGTAGTTTTCGCAGATATTCTTTCAAAAAGCCTGATCCGTACCCGAGTAGCTGAATTACGGCTGAGATAACACTTAGAACACCTACGGGTAGGCTCTTTTCTTTGAGGGTGGCATGGATTCCGATGGCACCCAAATAGAAGGCAAGCAGGGCACTGCCTAAATAAAACAGCGGCAGGCTAACCAAGGGCGAGAGCACCCACCCCACACAGGCAAACAGGAAAAAGGTAGGGAACCAATGCACCAGCTTAATGGCTCCTTTGTGCCGCAGAGCATTTAGTACCCGCCCCCGGCCAAAGTTGAATACCTGCCAGAAGAATTTTTTGAGTGAGGTGCGTCGCTTGTGAAATACTCCCGCTTCGGGAATAAGCCCCACTTTTAGCCCTTGGGCCTTCATGCGCAAGGCCAAGTCAATATCCTCGGCCAAATCACGGTAGTGAAATCCACCCGTCTTCTGAAAGGCCTCCGGGCTCAATCCCATATTGAACCCCCGGGGTTGAAAATCTTTCTGAGGCACCTTCCCCCCTCTGATACCGCCAGTAGTAAAGGGGGAGTTCATGGTATAGCCCATGGCCCGCTGCAACTTGGTGAAGGATTCGTGCCCGGTATCCGGCCCCCCAAAGGCATCCCACCCCTCGGCATCCAGCCCGGCACTCACCGCTTCGAAATACCCAGAAGGTACAATTACATCCGAGTCGAAGGTGATAAGGTAATCGCCAGTGCTTTGTTCCCAGCCATAGTTTCTAGAAAAGCCTTGGCCCGTATTCTCTTTGTAAGTGTAGTGTACATCCAATTGGTCCTCGTAGCGTTTCACCACCTCTTCACAGCGCTCCACGCTTCCATCCTCAATGATCCTAACCTCCAACTGTGAGTAGTTCTGCTGGGTAAGACTTTCCAGCAGCTCTTCCACCTCCTGCGGGCGGTTGTACACCGGCACTACTACCGAGAACTTTCGCATCAGTAGCCTCGCTTTTCGCGGATCAGGTAATCATTCTCCTTGCTGGCATTGCGGCTCACTAGCTCCGCCACAAATCCCGTGAGGAATAGCTGGAAACCGATGATGATGGCTACCAAAGCCAGGAAGAACAAGGGTTGGTCTACTACATCTCTTATTTGGTCAGAAGGGACTCCTGCGCTTACCTCGTAAATTTTCAGGCCTATGAGCCACAGGGTGATTACCGCCCCCAAGAAAAAGGACAAGGAGCCCAAGGTACCAAACAGGTGCATGGGCTTCTTGCGGTACCGGCTCACAAAGGTGATACTGAGCAGGTCCAGGAAACCATTCACAAAGCGCTCCAAACCGAATTTGGTGCTGCCGTACTTCCGGGCCCGGTGCTCTACCACCTGCTCGCCAATTTTGCCAAAGCCAGCCCACTTGGCAATCACCGGGATGTAGCGGTGCATTTCGCCGTACACCTCAATGTTTTTCACCACCTCACCCTTGTAGGATTTAAGCCCACAATTGAAATCGTGCAGGTAGATACCGCTCATTTTACGGGTAACCCAGTTGAAAAACTTGGAAGGGATGGTCTTTGAGATAGGGTCATACCGCTTCTTCTTCCAACCGGAAATGAGGTCATACCCTTCTTCGGTGATTTTGCGATACAACCCTGGGATCTCATCCGGGCTGTCCTGCAAGTCGGCGTCCATGGTAATGACCACCCGGCCTTGCGTATGGCTGAAACCCGTATTGAGTGCGGCGCTCTTGCCGTAGTTGCGCGTAAAGCTAATCCCGTGGACTTCTGGGTGTTCGGCGGACAACTTGTCAATCACCTCCCAAGAGGTATCCGTGGACCCATCGTCAATAAAAATAATTTCGTAGCTGAATTGATTTTCGTCCATCACGCGCTTGATCCATGCGTGAAGTTCGGGCAGTGATTCCTCTTCGTTGAGCAGCGGAATCACCACCGATATATCGCGTGCGTAGTCTGCCATTTATAGATCCAATACAGGATTTTTCTTTTGGGTAACGGCGGTAATGATGAGTACCAAAACGGTGCCTATCAATAAGGAGGTAAGGAAAGCAGCTCCGGTTATGAATTCGGCGGTGAGGAACACCTCCGAGAACTCCAGTGCCTGATCAATTTCAGCATCGCTCATCCCCTGTGACTCCATATTTTTTATGCTTTCTTCCACCCCTTGCTCTTTTATAAGCTCCAAAGAAGATGGATCGAGGATGGTAAGATAAACATAGGTAAAAAGGGAATTGAGCAAGCCGCTGATAAGCAGTACCATGAACCCAATCACAAACCCTTTACCAAAGGGCATGAATCCGTCTCCTTGTTCTTTAAATTTCTTTTGGGCCAGTACAACGCCTGCAACGATGAATATAAACACCAAGAAGCCTAAAGCCTGGTTTCTGCTTTGGCCGGCCACTTGCAGGATGGTAGAATAGGCCATCAGGCCTAGGCCTAGAAATAATCCGTAGCGAACACCTACACTACTTGCGGAAACTTGAGGAGTATCTTCCATGTCAGTTGGGGGTTTAGCGTGCTTCTGTTTTGCGCATGAAAATAGCGATAAAGCTCGTAGCCATCAGCGCTACAAACCCTTTTCGCAAAAAGGCATCCAGGAACAAGGTGCCCGGAGTGGTATTCTTAGTATTCTGTAGTACTTCCTGATACGTAGCTTCGTCAAACTGTTCTATCAATTCGGCCTTTTTATTCTCCACCTCTACCAATAGGGTCTGCACGTGGTCTGCCATAGCCTCAGGGCTGATCCACTTGGCAAAGGCAAACACGAAAAAGCCGCCAAGCAAGGGAATGGCGGCATGCTGCATTTCTGGCAAGGAATGACGCTAGCCTTCATTTATGCCGTGGTCATGGCCTTG
>JBCBHI010000037.1:0-14658 GCA_038525885.1 Bacteroidota bacterium | reverse complement strand
ATGTATTATCTCGATAAGAATGAAATGCATGAAAAAAAGGCGATCCAATCCGGATTTTTTGTTTCGATCCTATCATTTTCGAAGGTAAAACGGGAAGCCTATTAGGAAGCAGGGAGGTGAAGCCTGTAGCATAACCAACAGAATGGAAAACGAAAAGACACACACCCTTTTGTTAATCGATGACGACGGCAAAACGCTGCTAGCGCTAAAGGACTATCTGGGAGATCAGGCCTACCGAATTCTGTTTACCCCTAAAGGAGGGAGTGAAGCCCTGAAACTGGCCCTCAACGAACAACCTACCTTGATCCTGTTGGATTGGGTAATGCCGGATATGGACGGGATAGAAACGCTGCAAGTGCTTAAGGCCAATCCCGAGGCGGCGCATATCCCGGTGATTATGATCACGGGCATGCACAAGGAGGCTCCCCACCTCAAGCAAGCCCTGGAAATCGGGGCCGTCGACTTCCTCACTAAGCCCTTCGATCCCATCGTGCTGCAAGCCCGTATGGCCAACGTGATCCGGCTTACTCAGGCTACCCAAGCTCTACTGAAAGTAAAGGAGGAGGAAAAGAACCGCTTGCGCGAAGAGGTAGAGGCCAAAAAACGAACCTTGGCCTCACAGGCCATGCATAGCCACGAGCTGGAAAATTTGCTACGCGATGTACAGGCTTATGTGAAAAAGGATAGCTGGACGCCCGAGGATCAAAAGCATATGAGCTACCGCATCAACCAGCACTTGCAAAGCAATAGCTGGGACGATTTCAAAAAGCACTTCGAGGCGGTGAACCCGGATTTCTTCCTGCGACTACAGAACAGGGAGGGTAAAGCCCTGTCTCCGGCCGAGATCAAGTTTGCGGCCTACCTGCGGGTTGGTTTGCGCAATACGGACATTGCCAGCCTGTTGGGCATTGGCAAGGACAGCATCAGCTCCAGCCTGCACCGGATGAAGAAAAAACTAGCCCTAACGGCTGATGATTCGCTTCGGGATTTTATTCAACAGATATAAGCTAACCACCTAAACCCACACCCAATGACATCTAACCTTAAAAACCGCTTCTTACCCGGAAGCCTCTTAGTCTTATGTATACTCTTGGGGTTTTGCCCTAAGCTCCATGCCCAGGATAAGGACCATCTTCTGCTGGATAGCCTAAAAAATGTGCTAGACCAGGCCCCCAACGATAGCCTGCGGCTAAAGGCCACCTTCAATCTGGTGTACCAGCATTTTATTGTTGGTGAGTACAACGAAAGCATTCAATACAATGAGGCTGCACTGGAGCTGAGCAAGGCTGTGGGAAGTAAACCCGACGAGGCGGATGCATTGGAGCGGTTTGGGGTATTGTATATGACCCTGGCTGATTTTGATAAGGCCCTGGAAAACCAAGCCAAGGCCGCTGTGATCCGCAAGGAGCTAGGCGATATCCGCCTGATGGCGGGTAATTATTCGGCCATGAGCAATGTATACCAGCAGCAAAGTCGTTGGGAGGAGGCCACTCAAGCAAACCTGGCCATAATAGCGGCAGGCGAGGAGATAGGTGACCGAGAGCTGATAGGCACAGGCCTGCTGAACTTAGGCTTGTTAGATTACAAAAACCGACGCTATCATCATTCCATTTCTCGTATGGAGGAAGCCTTGGAGCACTTTTATGCAATTAATTACGGACGGGGCATCGCCTTTGCCTATAATAATCTGGCGATTGCTCACAGAAGACTTGGGCACCTTCAGGACGCCATGACCTGGTTTACGAAAATGCAACCCTACACCCGTGAGAGCGACGTGAGGGGTCGGGCACGGCTAGCGCACAATATAGGTTATGTTCATAGATTGGGTCGTGATTTTGATCAGGCATTGCCCTTTGCCCAGGAAGCCTATTTGCTACGCAAAAGTGTCAATGATGAAGTTGGAGTAGTCTCCTCTGCTCAGTTGCTTGGCAACATATTGGTACAACAAGGCCAATATGCTGAAGCTCGCCCCTACCTGAAGGAGGCATTTTTGCTGGCCCAGGCCAGGGAAAACCCAACCGAAAGCAGCGCTGCTTATTTGAGCCTTGGGATATGGCATGCCCGACAAGGGACCTTTGACTCTGCCCTGATCCAATTTGACCGAGGCATTGCCATGGCCCAAACCGCTACAGACACCGCGATTCAGGCCCGAATTCATGAGACAATTGGTAATTTCTTTGTGCAAGAGGGCTTATACCCCCAAGCCCTGGAAGGCTATCTCGCTTCCTTACAACTGATAGAGGGGAATGCTTTTGGGAAAGGTACCATCTACCGAAAGTTGGGAGAAGTGCTAGCGCAACAGAAAGAGTGGAGCGAAGCTATCGAATACTACGAACAGTCCATTGTTATCAATGAATCCATAGACCATACCGGGGCAGTGGCCGATATACTGGTGGCCTTAGGAGATATTTACCGGGAGCAGGAAGAGTATGAACGTTCGCTAGACTACTACCAGCAGAGTTTGGCCCTTCGAGAAGAGGAGGGTATTGGTGGTCTGGCCACCGTATGGCAAGGTTTGGGAGCTACCTATTTGGTGTCTGGCCAGCCGGAATTAGGCAACCAATTTTTGAATCAGGCACTAGAAAGGCACCGCCAAAAGCAAAACCCGGAGGGAATGGCGGAAACCTACCTGAGTCTTGCCCAGCTCAACGAGGGTACCCGCCAGGGGCTCAGTTTAGCTGTGCAGGCTCTAGAGCAGGCGGAAATAAGCCGCCAGAAGGACCTCATTCGGGATGCCCACCAACAACTGGCTGCTTTCTACGATGCATTGGGGCAGCAAGAGAAGGCCTACTACCACTACAAGCGGTATCGCGGGTTGCAAGACAGCCTCTTCAACCGGGAGAATGTGCGTCAGCTGGCGCAGTTGGAGTTGGGCTACGCCTTCGACCAAGAGAAGGACCGCATAGCCCGGGACCGCGAGCAGGAGGAACTGCGCTACCAGGCCGAACTGGACCGGAAAACAGTGGTACAGTATGCCCTCATGGGAGGAGCCGTTTTGCTGTTGGTTTTGCTGATTCAGATTGGGGTCAGCCTGCGGCGAAAGCAACGGCAAAACCGCCAGATTGCGGGACAGAACGTCCAGATCAACGAACAGAATACGGAGCTGAAGTCGCTCGGTGAGTTCAAGGATACCTGGACCAACATGGTGGCCCATGACATGAAGAATTCCCTCAACAACATCCTGTCCGCTTCCAGCACGCAACCCGAAAACGGGCAGATGACGCGCATCCACCAGTCTAGCGAGGTGCTACTTAGTTTGGTAAGCAATATGCTGGAAGTACAGAAACTAGAAGAGGCCAATGTGGCCCTCCATACTGACCGGGTGGCCGTGCATGAGTGGGTAGAAAAGGCCCGCGCCCGGGTGGCCTTTTTGTACCAGATGGGTAATGTAAAGCTAGAGGTATCGGTGCCTGAGGTGATACACTTGCAGCTAGACGAAGCTATGATGGTGCGCGTACTGGTAAACCTGCTGAGCAACGCTGCCAAGTACTCCCCAGCTCAGAGCACAGTAACTCTCACCGTAGCGGCTACCGCGCAAGGCCTGGAGCTAGCCGTAGCCGATGAGGGTGAGGGCATCCCCGAGGCGGATCTGCCACATGTTTTCGAGAAGTTTTACCAAGCCAAGGCCCGTACGCAGGGTAGTGTGTCTTCCAATGGGCTAGGGCTCACCTATTGCAAGTTGGCCGTAGAGGCTCACGGGGGCAGCATTGCTGTACATTCGCAGGTAGGGGAGGGGACTACATTTTCCTTGCACCTGCCTCAGGAGCTATTTTTGGAGCTAGACCAGGCTGAGGCCACGGAGCTTGTGGTGCAGGATTCCTTGGCTCAGGCCCACCTTTCGGAGCAAGAGCGAGTGGCCCTGCTTCCCTATGCCGAAGGATTCCAACAGTATCAGGTATTCGAGGCCGTGGACATCCTCAACTTGCTGCAGCAGCTTCCTGCTGACCTACAGCAGTCCGACTGGAAGCAACAGGTAGAGCAAGCCGTCATTTCTGGAGATGCCACGCAGTACGAGGCCCTGTTGCAGCAGTTAGGAGCCGTGAAATCGGTATGAATAAGCTATTCGTCGTCTTACGAATTTCGGCAAGCGTAGCGCCGGTTCGTGGGACGACTGACAACGGCTAGCTCACTCGGGGCAGCCAGGAGGCTGCTACAGGAGGCAGTCACTGGCCGTGATGCCGCGACAGGATAGACTTGCTTCTCGCCCCTCTATTTGCAGGACGTTTCTACTCAATCCTCAGCTCGCATTATTAAGTTCCTTAACCGTGAGAATACAAGAAGGTCCCAAAACCGATGAGTGCGCAGCACTCTTTATGAACCTTAAACCAAGTCTACGAACAGCTGTGGGCCTTCCAGTGCTGCAACTCTGCACGCAGCCATTCATTTCACAGGAATAAAGAAGTTAGGCACTAGACTTTAGACGTTAGTAAAACGGGCTCGGCTGAGACTAGAAGAAGCATAGTGATGGTTTGCGCCTAAGATTGGGCCTTGTAGGGTTACGTAAATGAATCCTTTTGGCAATTGCCTGACACTCTGCTTCTTTCCTGCAATGAGTAGGACCTTTTTAAGAAAAAATTGGGTTTCGAGAACGGAACCAATAAAAAGCAAGCGGACAATGAAAATAGAAGCAGGACAAAAGGCCCCTGATTTTACTCTGATTGATGCCAATGGCGACACCATAGATTTGAAAGCCCTGCGGGGTCAAAAAGTATACGTTTCCTTTTTCAGAAACACGGCATGCCCCTTCTGCAACCTTCGGATTGTGAAACTCACCAAAGCCCTGCCCGCCTGGCAAAAACAGGGATTGAAAGTCATATTCTTCTTCGAATCCAACAACCGGGTCATCAAGCGCAGTACCTTCTGTGATACCCTACCGGGAGTGCATTTGGTGGGAGACCCCGAAAGAAAAATCTATAACCAATACGGCATTGCCTCCTCCTTATTGAAAACCCTCAGTACCCCGTTTCAGCGGGAGAGCCGGGCCGCCCTTAAGGAAATTAAGGAACTAGGCATAGGCAGTGGTTCACAAAAAGACTATGACCGCACTTTGATCCCTGGGGACTTCCTCATCGATGAATCCGGTACGGTGATCAGGTCTTTTTATGGGAAGAATTTGAACGATCGTATCCCCATGGAAGAAATTGAAAGGTTTGTGGGTAGGGCACCGGCCTTATCTCAGGCTTCTTAAGAGAACCCCATCAAGCCCCTTACTTACCGATGGACGCTTTTCTGAGCGTCCATTTTTTATTGGAGAATGGTCAGGGACTCCTTCGCATGTGTTGTATTATTGATGAGTAAAATATTCAATAAGTGCGTAGGGCTTTTATTTATTGCTTCAGCTTTCTTTCCATTCTGGGCTATGCCTGCACTCCGCAGAACTCCCAAGATGTGGAAGCTGGAAGAAATACGGAGGAGGTAAGATCCTGGAAACTAAATCTTGGTTCTGGCTATACTACTAGCCAGCTAGACGGTTCGCCCGTCCAGCCTATGATTTCTAGTCGGGGGGATACCCTACTCACCGGGAAACCACTACCCATGACTCTGGAGCCAAACCCTGAACAGGCGATACCCCACAGAGTAGAGGCAAAAGTGGAATTACTGGCTCCGGACCCCTTCCTTCCTCAGCCACTTAAGCAGGCACCAAAAAATTGGGGTTCTCTTCAGGGGCTATGGAAGCCCCTACCAGATAGCCTGGTGTACGGCAATGAACCAATACGGGTAGAGGGCTCCGTGGCGGACTCCGTTTATTCCTATCAAGCCCCGGCCCCGCTCCCTGCCAGAGAGGGCGAACCCATCCCTACTTCCAGTTTCAATATGATCCGGCTAGGCCTGAGCGAGGGCCTGCCCTCGGAGCAATTATCCGCCTGCTATGTTACCCAACGGGGTGATGTCTGGATGGCCAGTGCCGGGGTACCCCTTATTCGGTATGACGGCCACCATTACTACCCCATGGGAGCGGAGGAGGGGTTCCCAATGACCACCGTGACCGATATCACCGAAGACGCCCTAGGCAACCTTTGGTTCATATCTGCCGGGGAGGGCATCGTCAAATTTGATGGTTTACATTTTTATCACTTCTTCAAGCACCCGGTCTTTCGCCACTATGGCCGGATGGTTTTGACCGATGACATGGGAGCAATGTGGATTGCGACCAACGCGGGCTTGCTCCGTGGGTACCAAGGCACCTTTCAATACCATTCTCTGGCGGGGGCATCTTGCCTGAGCCTCTATCAAGACCCCGAGGGCGGTATTCTAATCTCCACCCTCAACCAAGGGGTAATCAAGTATGAGCAACAAACATTCTGGGCTATGCCGGAGCCGGTAAAGTCCTCTTTTCACTTCGTGAGCGGCTTTTGGCGTCAGCCTGGCGGCGCTTTATGGATGTCCCAGTACGGCCGGGGCATCATGAAATGGCAGGGCGATTCGGTATTCCTTTATACCCAAGAGGCTGGCCTGCCGTCTAGCAGAAACAGCTTTATCGTAGGAGACGAACGAGGTACGCTGTGGGTAGGGAATGATGATGTGGGGCTATTCGGGATGGATACCCAGTCAGAAGGTATCATCAGTACCCAGGGATTGGAATTTTTCAACCTGCGGTTTTTCTCCCTAGACCCGGCGGGCAGTATATGGATCGGTAGTCTGGGGCACGGCATCTTCCAGTTGAGCCCCCAGTACTATGAGTTCCTCACCCTGCTGGGCGGTAAGCCTTTGAATACGGTCTCGCACATGATGGAAGAGGATGACGGCACCGTATGGCTCACTACCGATGGTGACGGTATGCTGCGTTGGCAAGAGGGGCAGGTGACTCAGTTTACCTTTCCAGGCAATATTGGCCTGAATCACCTTACCCACATCACCCAAGGCCCGGATGGAGATATTTGGATAGGGCTCATCCAAGGAGGATTCCTCCGGTATGACGGTACCCATTTTGAGCACTATTCCTTGTTGAAGGTTCGCCCCGTTGATCTTCTTTGGGATAGTAGAGGTAGACTTTGGATGACCGCCTATACAGGTCAACTTTTGATGTGGGATAGCCAAACCCTGTTTCAGGTAATGATAGGAGACAAATCTCCCGCCTTTGCTTGGCTAGGAAATTTAACCCCCGGGGCAGAACCCGGAGAACTATGGTTGCCCCTCAGTAGTGGCCTACTTCATATCCAGGAAGAACAAGCTACCTACCTGGCTGGCAAGGAGGGGATTTTCATCCCTGAACTGTACAGTATGCAGCAGGATGGATCAGGAGGCTATTGGTTAGGTACTCGGGAGGGCCTGTTAAACCTACAGCAGGAGACCATTTCTTTCGTCCCTTTCCATGAAACTGATCTGGAGTTAAAGCCCTTTACGCTGGCTGAGGATGACTTTGAACGTCTGTGGATAGGAGGCACTAGTGGTTTGGCTACTTTTTACCCTGCAACCCGGGAAATACAGTCCGTCCACCTGCCTGGCAACCACCATTTTCAGTATGGTGGGGCTTACCGCGCCATTCATAAGCTACTACCATTGAGTGACGGAAGTACCTGGGGCGCTACGCAACAAAACTTGTTTCGCTTTTTCCCTACCGAGCAGTTGCCCATGGCTCAGCCCAGCTCCCCGGCTCTTTCCTTCATTAAGGCAAACAATGCCTCCATATCCCAATTGCCCGATGACCAATTAGAGGATCGAAAAATTCGGTTCAGTAG
The DNA here is from genome assembly GCA_038525885.1 of Bacteroidota bacterium. Classification (GTDB taxonomy): domain Bacteria; phylum Bacteroidota; class Bacteroidia; order Cytophagales; family Cyclobacteriaceae; genus DMST01. The sequence goes on along the minus strand of JBCBHI010000037.1, from coordinate 6,979 downwards.
CCTGGAGCCCTTACTGGGAGTGCCACAGAACCTTTCTCTTCCACCCGACCAAAATCATCTCACTTTTGGCTTTCGTGCTAGTAGCCTAGCCTCACCCTCCAACATCAGATTCCGCTACCGAATAGTGGATTTGGAATCCGAATGGAGCTTACCCAGCGAAAGAGCTACGGCCGAATACCGGAGCTTACCCTCGGGCAAACATGCCCTGGCCGTACAAACCCGCCTCACTAATGGCCCTTGGAGCCCCACCCTTACCTATTCCTTTGTCATCCGGCCCCCATGGTATCAAACCCCATGGGCGTACGCTGCCTTTGTCATCCTCTCGCTAGGCCTGCTTTGGCTAGGGTTTCGTTGGCGGCTGGGTACCTACCGCAAACAAGCCGATCAAAAGGCCAAGATTGTACAATCAGAACTTACCGCCCTCAAGGCCCAAATGAACCCCCATTTCGTGTTCAATGCCTTGAGTTCAATCCAGCGATTTATCCTAAAGAATGACTCCGTTCAGGCCAATGAATACCTCAACAAATACTCCCGGCTGATGAGGCAAATCCTGGATCAGTCAGGCAGATTGTTGATTACCCTGGCAGAAGAAATTCAGACTACTCAGAACTATGTGGAGCTGGAAAAACTAAGACTCTCCCACAAGTTCACTTACGAAATAGGGGTAGCCCCCATGCTGAAACCAGAACGGATCAGAATACCCTCCATGATTACCCAGCCGTACATCGAGAATGCCATTTGGCATGGCCTGTCCCCCTTGCAGCGGCCGTGCCATCTTATCATCTCCTTTGTACCCAATGGAGATATGTTAGTCATCACCGTGGAGGACAATGGAGTGGGTAGGGCTACCGCAAACATGATTAACCCGAGAAAAGGAGTTTCCAAAGGCTCAAAAATCACCCAAGAGAGGTTGGAAAGGCTCAATCAAACTACCTACCGAAATATGCCAGCCTCCTTTGAAATCCAGGACCTGGAGGACGAACACGGCAATGCAAAAGGAACACGTGTAGTCATTCGGGTACCCCTAGACCAAATCGCATAAAAAAACGAGCCCCAATAAGGGGCCCGTCTATCTATTAGGAATCATGTAGGTGAATTATTCGCTTACCGTCTCCAGCACCCGGTGCATACTCATCGCCTCTTCCACCATCCGCTTACTACCAATATAGAGCGGGGCTCGCTGATGCAATTCGGTAGGGGTAATCTCCACAATCCGGCATTCTCCGTTAGTAGCCATCCCGCCTGCTTGCTCTACAATGAAAGCCAATGCATTGCACTCGTACAGCAAGCGTAGCTTACCATTAGGACGCTGTTCCGTTCCGGGGTAAATGTAAATGCCCCCTTTCAGCAAGTTCCGGTGAAAATCCGCCACCAAACTACCAATGTACCTTGCCGAGTACCTTCGCTCCTTACAAACTTCTATGTACTCACGGGTTCCCGGATGAAAATCGTGCCACCCGCCTTCGTTGATGCTGTATATCTTTCCGTCCTCAGGGATGGTCATTTCCGCATGCGACAGGAAAAACTCCCCCAACGAAGGCTCATAAGTAAAGCCATGTACCCCATGTCCGGTAGAGTACACCAGCATGGTAGAAGAACCGTACAGAATGTAGCCGGCCCCAATTTGCTCAGTGCCCCGCTGCAATACATCCTCTTCCAACACAGGCCCCCCAACTGGAGATTTTCTCCGGTAGATGGAAAAAATGGTACCAATAGAAACGTTGACGTCAATATTAGAACTGCCATCCAATGGGTCCATGGCAATCACGTACCTGCCCTGGGTATTTTCCAGGTCAATAATTTTTTCGTCTTCCTCGCTCACTATCGCACATACCTCCCCACCATTTCGGAAGGCTCGAATAAACCGGATATTGGCAATCACATCGAGCTTCTGCTGCTCCTCACCCTGAACATTTTGGCTGCCAAAAGCACCCGAAACATCCAGCAAACCAGCGCGGCTAATTTCTCGGTGTACTAACTTTGCGGCAAGGGCGATATCCCGTAGCAATTGTGATAGTTCGCCCGTAGCAAAGGGGAATTCATCTTGCTTCCGCTTGATGAAGCGGTCCAAAGTAGTTCCCACGGGGTGACCCAAATTATTTTTTGTCATGTGTAATAGTGCTTTGCGTCAGACAAAGGTAAGTAAAACCTCTCGTAAAAATGCCTTTTTTGGCGCGTTAAAACGTTTGCATTAATGAAAGTATTCAAATTTGGAGGAGCCTCTGTACGGCACGCAGATGCCGTTAGAAACATCTGCCACATCATAGAACAATATCCAGAGGAACCCCTGGTAGTGGTAGTATCCGCCATGGGCAAAACCACCAATGCCCTGGAGCGGCTTTTGGCTTTGGCTCACAAAGGGGAACCCTTGGACTCAGAGTTGCCCAACCTCAAAGAGTATCATGCGAAAATTGTGGAGGATCTTTTTGGTGAGCCCAGAGAGGATCTGCTGAATGCCTGGTGGGATTCTTTGCACAAAACCTGCCTTCAGGCCCCATCACTGCCGTACAACCAAGCATATGATGCCCTGGTATCGCATGGCGAGCTCATTTCTACCCACATCATTGCCAAGTACCTTAAATCTCGTTCAGTCTCGGTATCCTGGGCTGATGCCAGACAGCATGTGCGTACGGATGGGGTATTTCGGGATGGTACCGTAGACTGGGCTGAGACAGAAAACCGATGGCGAAAGCTAGCTACTGAGGATACCCAGCAGATTATCATCACTCAGGGCTTTATTGGGAGTTCACCCCAGGGAGAGCCCACTACCTTGGGGCGTGAAGGCTCCGATTTTTCAGCGGCCATCATTGCCGCTTGTTTGCAAGCCGAAAGCGTCACCATCTGGAAGGACGTACCCGGCATTCTCAATGCAGACCCCAAGCGGTTTCAGGAAACCGTCCAGTTTGATTCTCTTAGCTACCAGGAGGCCGCCGAGATGAGCTATTATGGCGCGTCGGTTATCCATCCCAAAACCATCAAGCCCCTGGCTACTCACCGTATTCCTCTGTACGTAAGATCGTTCGAAGACCTTGCCTTGCCCGGTACGGTCATTGGTGATGTAGAAGATATTTCCCTGCCTGCCACCTACATTGTTAAGGATAACCAGGCCCTGATCCGGTTTGGTCTCAAGGAATTCACCTTTGTCAATGAGGAGAACCTAAGCCGAATTTTTCACGTCGTGGACTCCTTGCGCATCCGCATTCGCATGATGCAAAACTCCGCCATCTCCTTTTCCATCTGTATTGACAACCGCGAGGATCAGGTACGCTCTCTACTACGCGAATTGCAGAGCCAGTTCTTCATTTCCGTACATCAGTCGGCCACTTTGCTCACCATCAAAAATTATGAGGAGCAGGACATCCTCCGCATGAAAGAAGACAAAGAGGTGCTGGTAGAACAAAAAACCGAGCGCAACTTTCAGATGGTATACCGGTAAAAAAGAAAACGGGCGAGTCCTTGCCCTCGCCCGTTCGGTATTACGCCAATCAGCTTGCCTTATTCATGGCGTAGTGACTTAGTAGGGTTCGAAGTTGCCGCCCGTATAGATTGCGTACTCACTGTGGCTAGCGCCACAAAAAGTACCACTAGCCCTGCCAATAAGATAGTAGCCCATGAAATTTGGGTACGATAAGGAAATTGCTCCAGCCACCAGTCCATGGTGAAATAAGAGATCCCTCCGCCTATTACGAAAGCAATCAAGACTAACTTGGAAAAGCTGGTGGACAGCAGCATAACCACTTGGGTATTGCTTGCTCCTAGCACCTTTCTTACCCCTATCTCCCGTATCCGTGCTTGCGTGGCATGCAATGCCAATCCGAAAAGCCCCAACATCCCGATGATCACTGCTAGTAGAGCGAAATTTCCGAATACCTGACCCAGTCGGTCTTCCTCGTTGTATTGAGCTTTGAAATTCTCGCTTACCCAGTCGGCAATCAGCGGATACCCCGGGTTGTAGTAGGCGTATCTTTCTTCTAGCCAGGCCAAAGCTTCCTCTTCTCTGCCAGGGGCTACTCGTACGCTCAGGCGGGCATCATTATCCGCGTTGATATGAAAAATCACCGGGGTGATGGGAAACTTCGCATTTTCGAAATGAAAATCCTTTACCACACCCACAATACGGCCATCGTCATCGCCGTGAGTAAATGGGGTATTAATGGCCTCTTCCGCAGAACTGAAGCCCATCGTTTTTATGGCATTTTCATTGAGAATAAATGCTTCTGAGGAATCAGTAGCCAGGTTCTCATCGAAGTTCCTGCCCGCTAGCAATTCCACACCATAGGTATCCAAAAAGTCAAACCCAACGCCAATATTGGCTAGACGGAATTGTAAAGGAATTCTTTCACCATCACGTTCGTAGGTTCCTCCTCTAGCATTCAATAGCCTCTCTGAAGGGAGCAGCGTAGAGTACGAAGCCTGTACAATAGCCGGACTCCTTTCAATATCAGTCAGTACCTCCTCCATATTATCTCCTACCCACCAGTCGTCCAGAATCACTACCCCTTGGTCCTCAAAAGCCAAATCACGTGACTTTAGGAATTCTAGTTGTTGGTAAACCACGCCCATGCAAATGAGCAACCCGGTAGCCGCCGTAAATTGTCCTACTACCAATACCGACCGCAAGGAAACCGTGTTCTTGCTTCGTTTGGCTCCACTGCCTTTCAAAATAGTAGCAGGATTGAACCTACTTAAGAAAAATGCGGGGTAGCTTCCTGCCAATATGCCTACCACTACGGCGAGAGCCACTAGCTGGAGATAGTACCACAAGTTCTCCGTGTAGTTGATGGAGAGGCTTCGGTGCACCATCTGATTGAAATAGGGGAGTGCCAGTTCCACTAGGAATACTGACAATACTAGGGCTACTAAGGACATAACCAGTGCCTCCACCAAAAACTGACGGATAAGCAGCGGCTTGTTGGCACCAAATACCTTACGAAGCCCTACTTCCATCTGACGCTTAGCAGCACGTGCCGTGCTTAAGTTCATGAAGTTGATACAGGCAATCACTAAGATCAAAATGGCAATAGCAGAATAAGTAATCACCAGACTTATTTTGCTGTTGGGCTCAATTTCTGAGTCTAGATTTGAATGAAGGTGTATGTCTTTAATGGGCCACCAGGTCAAGAATGTGCCCTCGCTTGGTTTTCGGTCAGAACTGCCCAGCGAAAAATTATTCCGCGCAGCCCAAGCCATCATTTGACGGTCTATGAAATCCGGCATCTGAGACTGCATGCGCTCCTGGGTTACTCCCTCATTCACCGTTACGTAGGTGTAGTACATGTTATTAGACCAGTTGTCTTCCAGTGCGGCCGGACCTCCGTTGAAAGCTACCCAGGTGTCAAAACTGATCAACACGTCATAGTGGAAGTGTGAGTTTTTAGGGGCATCGGCAATTACCCCTGTCACTTCTACCGTGTGCTCGTTTAGCACGGTCATCTGTTGGCCTACAGCCTCTTTCGGGTCAGAGAAATAGCGGGTTGCTGCAGATTCAGACAATACTACTCGCCCGGGGCCCGTAAGTGCATTATCAGGATTTCCCTGTAATAACTCAAAGGAGAAAATATCAAAGAATCCAGGTTCAGCAAAGATGATTTCCTCCTCTACGAATTGCGTGTTTTCGTCTTTCGTAAACAAGAAATTACTCACCGGGAACATTCTGCAAGTAGCCTCAATGTCTTCCCCGTAGTCCGCTTCTAGCAGTGGGCCAAATACTGGAGCCACTGCTCCCAAGTGTAAATTAACCTCACCGTCACTCTCATTCACCCACTTTCTGGAAAGCCGGTAGGTACGATCCGCCTTTTCATGAAACGTATCAAAGCTCAGCTCGAATTGAACGAACAGTAGGATAAGGATGGTCGCCGCCATCCCTACGGATAGACCTATGATGTTAATGAAGGCATATACCCGGGATTTCTGAAGGTGCCGCCAGGCAACGAGGAAGTAATTTTTCAGCATGACACTTAGGGTTGTACTCCCCCACCTATTACCAAGCAGAGTGCCAAAGCTGTAAGTGAATGAAAATCAGGCGACTAAGTCAGAATCGAAAGTTGGGTGTGGATAATGCCCGTCCGCCAGCGGACGGGTTTGTGCGCTGAAGGACGGTGACTTCAGGCGTATTGGGCTAGGTTAGAACCTACTCGAAAGGATCAGAAAATGCCGGGTTAGATAAAAACTGCTCGTCAGTCAATGTTTCCAAAAAGGCCAGGATAGCCGTCTTTTCTTCCTCAGTCAGGCCCAATTTCACCTCACCAGGAATTCGCTCCACATTATTGGATGCCTCCGTGATCAGAATATCCAAAGTTTCACTGTACTGTATATGCTCATTGTAATGGTCCAGTACCTCCTCCAGCGTTTGAAACCGGCCATCGTGCATATAGGGCGCAGTTTTGGCAATGTTTCTGAGCGTTGGGGCTTTGAACTTGCCAAAATCTCCAGGATCATCCGACACCGGAGCTAGTCCGGGAAGCATAGCATTTGCACCATCCAGGCCATTATTATGAAACCCCTGGAATCCCACATTAGAACCACTCGTGCGTGGCCCCAGGTGACAGTCGGCACAATTGGCTCCACGAGTTCCGGATCTTGGATTCGGATGAGTGCTAAATAGCCGATACCCTAGCAATTCCAATTCCGTAAGCTCTCCTTCATTCCTGAGGTATTGGTCAAATCGGGAATCATTGGAAATCAGAATCCTTTCAAATTGCCCGATTGCCTTAGCTATTCGGTCGGCTGTAATGGCCGGATCACCAAATACCTCCTCAAACATGGTGGGGTATTCCGTATCGGCCGAAAACTTTTCCACGGTAGCCTCCAGGGATTGGTGCAGCTCTATAGGATCCTCTATGGGCAAAAGAGCTTGCTCCTCCAGAGAGCTACTTCGCCCGTCCCAAAAGAATCGGGTATCCCACAATAAATTTTGTAAGGACATAGCATTGAAGGTGCCTTCCTCTCCGGTGATACCCGTACTAAATTGTTTGCCATC
>JBCBHI010000036.1:0-14701 GCA_038525885.1 Bacteroidota bacterium | reverse complement strand
TTGTTGATTGAGCTGGGTGGGGTCAGTACTGACCCCACCCAGCTCAATCAACAAACGGCCGACCAGGCGTTTGGGCCTTTGGAAGATGCGAACGATCAAGAAAGGTATCAACTGCAAAGCTCATTCAGCCTAGCAGGAAACGCGGCAGCTTTTGCGCTTACCAAGTCGATGTTGCTGTATCAGGAAGACCTGAATGACCCAACCCTACTAAACATTGCTGCCTTACCGATTGAAAACAATTCTCTAGCTGGCTTCCCGATTAAATTTATTCTCTACCGAGGGATAGAGAAATCTGCTCTCGTAGGCACTAACGGTTTGATTCAACAAGCCGATGGCAGTTGGGATGGGAATAACATCCTGGATGTCATTAAGAAGTTTCAGGACGGCATCAATGAAGACAACGAAACCAACATTGCTGCGGATACCACTCACCTGGGGCTACAGATCAAGACGAATCCGAATGAAACACTCCTAGAAAGCATCCTTTTAGATTATACGGACGACTATCAACCGATGATTGTAACCGGAGGATGCCAGATAGGAAAATTTAGAGGAGGAAGTACTGTAGGAAGCATCCAACTGGTGCTTGACCGGATCGGAGAAGAAGCAACGCTCGGGCTCCTAAGGAGTACTGAAAGCATCTTGAAGGTTAGCCCCTTGGAAACGATCGGTGTCACCGAAAAAGAACTTACCGTCAATAGATTCAACCACAGGACCGCAAAGGAGAAAATCCTGGCGTACATGGATATTACCGCCTTTTATGGTTCCTGTATTAATCAAGGAATACGGGTACCCGAAATTGGTGGGCAGAGTGCGTTAAAAAATATACTCCAGAAATTTCATAACCATAAGGCCGTATACATCGACGTACGCGATGAACGAGGATTCTCCCAGAACCATTTTCTCCGGTTTGTGGATCGGGTTTTGGTGGGTTTTCTGGATGGAAGCGGTAAAACACCCAACTACGGTGACCCTATTGATTATTATGAAGGTTGGCCCATCCTGATCCTTCGCAATCGGCAATACCAGACCACCAAAAAATTCTTTTACCTCAAGCTCCCCATCCTTTTTGGGATGCCAGAAAACGCTAACATCCTCACCGCTTTCAACAAGGGAGTGAGCTCAGGACCCAATAAGCGCAGCAAACGGTACATTCTGCTGAACAAACAAGGAAAAGATGGAACGGTCAGTAGCGGCGAAACGGACCCCATACGGCTCAAAAACTGGGAGTATAGTGATTATTCTCTCGGGGCCAACCATTTCTTACTGAAACTAGACCGCATACAGGAGCTACCGGATAGAAGCCAGGTATACCATAAAATCTGGAATAGTTTCTTTCCCTTACACATGAAAGCCATCTTCAATCAGGAAACCTTTGAGGATGGAGAATTCCGGGTGAAAACCTATTCCGCATTAAACGCTCCTCTCCTGACCAGCAAGGATTATTCTGAAGTATACTTTCCCACCATCGGCATTGCGTTCGATAAGTATCAGGTGACCTTCTTTTCCTTCTATGACGAACGGGCCGCCATCGAATACCCTGATACCGAAGAATATGTACCCAAACCAATTGATACCGGTAAGTTCGATTACACGGTGGACGTGAATGAGCTTGAGTATTCTGGTAACAACCAGGCGATAGGTTTCTTGTACCAACTCGCCAATAACGAGAGGATTCAAGATTATCAGCTAACCAAGAGGAAATACACCGTTACCCATGAGGATAGCTCGGAAGAGCAAATAGATTTACTCTACTATCAGAAGACTGGAGAATCCACGCGGTTCGACAACTTCATGGATCAATTCGAAGCCATTAGCTTCAATCTTTCCGAATACAACACGCTGGTCAACGCATCCACCGATCCCGTTACCGAAGAAGGTTTCATCAACGGCCACCCCATGTATCTCCTCAGCAAAGACATAAAGTTCGGAGGGCCCTATCAAATGAGGACGATGGAATTGACCGTCTCGCTAGGGATGCCCAAGCTCATACCCCGTGCTGACGGGACCTACGCCATTTACCTAGCAACCTACCCCAAGCCGATTAAAATTTCGGAAGAAGAAATCACCTTAAGAGCCGCCCTAAACGAATAATCCCGATGTCGATATTTATTTCTAAAAATACGATAGATCACCAGCCACTACCTAATGTAGCCGTAAAGGACCGAGACGAGCAACCAGCCCTCCGCTCGGAACTGCTACGTGGGATACCATATCTCAATGAACTGGTCAAAGGCAAAGAATTCACAGCTCCTCTTTCGGTTAAAAATCCCAAGTCTACACCCTTAGTCGTGAAGCGGCTCAAAATGGCACTCAATATCATTGAGCAATACGCCGAATTGAACGACCGGGCATACGACCTTACCTCTCCCCTGGATCAAACCGATGGCATCTACGATGAGGAAATGAAAAGTGCCGTTACTGAATTTCAGCAGGTCTTTACTATTACGAGTGATGAAGCGGGAGAAATAGGTGCGGAAACCCTGGCTACCATCGACTACTACCTTGATCCTAAGGTCATTTATGATGTGATCAACGACCGGATTTTAGGCAAAAAGCTAGACCGACCGATCGAGGTAAGAACTCCGCCCGGGGAGGATGGACAGTTTACGTTCCAGATCATAGCTGGCGGTACACCTTTTACATTCTCTTCAGAGGTTCCCATGCCGGTGTTACCCATCATGAATCAAGATGGCAACTTCACGGGAGAAGTTGCGATTGATCGTGAAATTGTACTGGAAAAAGCGAGCGGCACCCTAAGTCTCGAAGGAAAGTCCATCGATTACTTTACCGTAAAGGATGAGAATCAACAAGATCCCATAATTACTGGCACAGATCAGGAACTGAGCACCACCACCATTAGAGAAATGGTGGATATCATACCACCTCAGTTATTAGCTGATGATCAGGTAAAACAGCACCGGGTGAAAGCTAGTGATAAGCTGGCACGGCTTATTGAAGAAAGCTACTACCAAGTAGATGGTGATGCCTATACGAATCCATTTTCGGAGGAGACGCAGGTCATTTATCAATTCCCTAAAAACGATATTTCTTCCGTAGAAAACCGACCTTACGACGCCCGGTTTCAGTTTTATGCCAACCTTATCTATTACCTCAATACAGAAGAATTACCTGACGGTAGCATCAAGTCGTATGGCATAGAGAGCAAAAATGGATATCAACGCTATGCCCCGGACGATCTGGACGAGTTCTTTTTATACGATAATGCATTAACCAGTGATGATGCTAATACGCTGCTGTCCAACTATCATCGTTTTCTGATTTATCAAAACAGCAAAAACGCCAACACTAAAATCAATTTTGATGCCGAAGGCAATCCTACTTCCTTCGAAATGATTGCCAATAAATACATCTGGATTCCCACACGAGAATTCGCAGATTCCATGTTTTACCACCTCAACTTCAGGGCATCGGAAATGCTCAAAACGGTAGGTGATACCATGGAATACCTCACCAGCGAAGAATTCCAGGATACGGTCACCACCTTTGCCAGTAACCTATGGGATAGTATTACGGACATTCCGGCTACCGCATTAGATTTCTTAAAATCAGCAGGTCAACAACTGATCGTTGACATCCATAAGTTTTACGTACAAGCCTTCGACTTCTTAGTTGATGTCATCGCCAAATACTATCCCCGTGGGTTGGGAGTAGCCATTGGGGAGAAAGTTGGGGTTACCTGGGGATATCCCATCGCCACGGATGTACAGTTTAGTGTTGCTATTTGGCGTAAGCTGACCCCGTTGGAGGATCTCGTGTTTATGATCAGGCAGGAAAGCATCGCTTTTGTGGGTCTGGATACTGGTGTTGGTGTAAACCTGGGGTTCAATTTTGGCTCTGACAAAAATGAAAGGGCCGTAGGGCTAAACTTAGCCGCAGGTTTCAAATTTGGGCCTGAGACCAAAATGATGATGCAGTATGAACTCCCGGTAAGGCAGGAAGAAACCGGTATCCTGACCACACTGATGAATGTGTTTGGCAAAGGCTATTCCTCTGGCACAAAAACAGGTGATAAACTGCTTCGCGGACTAGTAGCCTTAGGTATTGAAGCGCAACAATATATGACACAAAGCAAAGTTGGTCTGGCCATGACGGCGCAGGGATGGGCCAATGCTTCGGTCGGATACGTGAAAGAACCAAATGCTGACGGTGGTGAGGTTAAAAAACCCTATATCCTGGAGCAAAAGAAGAAAGAAACAAGCCTTGACAAAGAAAAAACAATTAGGGGTCTACTGGCGGATGGCATTTGGAACAAGTCAGTACCTGGCATTGGCGTGGCCGTAGAGGGAGGCATTAGTCTTGGAATTGAGATGGAGTACAAGGCCAAGTATGAAAAGAACCCGATGGTGCATGCCCTGGCCTCACGTGTGGCCAGTGAGGTAGAATTGCAGACTCAATTCGTAGTGGGCACCAGTATCACCGTTGGGGCAATGGGTGATCTCTTACAACGTTTTCTGGTCTCGTTAACACCTCTGAGTGCCTTTACCAGCCTAATCGAACTACTAGGAAATAACGGCTTTGGGGTAGGTTTAAATTCTAAATATACCCGTACTGCTCCGGCAGCAGAAATTACCGATGCAGATGTGGACTTTTCAAACACGGACCAAGCGGCCCTTGATTCCACATTAAATATTGTTGATGAATTCAAAATAGCCTTTGGTACCGACAAAGGCACGTGGGAAAACAAGATATTTTTCAGCAACGGAACCGGTGATGTGGAAGGGTTATTTCGTCCTGGATCAGAAACCAAGTTAATCTTAAACACCGCTGCAATAAGAAATCTGATAAAAGACGGAGGAGCCGCTTTTACCAACTTCGACTTTGGAACGGTAGAAACCATTTTCAGTCTCATTTACAGCATTGAAATACAGAAAAAACTTGGTGGAGGCATTAACCAGCGTGACAGAAAGGAATTTACAGGGTCTTTTATTAAAGCCCTCAACCAAAAGAAAAAGGGCAGCAAAACTGATTTTCTCACAACTGCCAAGGATAAAGGTTTTGACGTCTTCGCGGGTGTATATGTTAAAGTGGAGTTAAAAATCGCAAACATCGCGGATGTGATTTTAACCTTCTTAAAGTCTTGGTATTTGCAACTAGCCCAAGGACAGGACTGGGAACGGAATGGAAACCGATTAGATCGATTGGGAAATAAAACTCGGATTGAAAGGGAAATAGAAAAACTGAAAAAAGAGATTGATCAAACGACTTCCTCTGAAGTGGAGAGAACCCGCAAGCTGTATGAAATGCTTAATCAGGAAGGGACTGGTCTCTTGGATCAAATGATTAAATCATACGACGGCATTAATTATCAAGCAGCATATATAAAGATGCTGAAGTTACCCTATTACATTTTGCTATACCTGACCACACCAGGAGGAATTGGAGTTTTGGCAGGACTGGTTGCTAGAGAGATCGTAGACCTTTACAAAGACCTACGTGTCGACGAGCTATTCAAAGCAATTAATGTCTTGGCAGAACTTATCAACGCCACCCTTTACTTCGGAAATGACGGTTATGTTGATATAGGGATTGAAGCAGGTGCAGGTGCAGAAGCGGCTAAGGTAAGAACGTCTCTTGGATTACAGGGAGCGATCATCAGTCGGCTCACCTTTATGGAAGACAGCAAATTCTTCAAGTTGGCAGCTTCTGACCCTTACAAACCCATTTACGATCAAATTCAAAACCTACTGGAGGACCAAAAAACAAATGAACAGGGCGAACTTATCCCAGTACGGCCTGCCGAAATAAGAAAAGCTTTCCTGAAAGCTTTCAGGTAACGTTTCTTCTCAAAAAAGATCACCGCCGAAAACACCGTAGCAGCATCGAACGAATCAAAGCACTCATCAACCTATTTCAATAAGAAATCCACATGTCCGAATCCATTTTATATCCAGCGTTGAGTAGTATCCTACCGTTAGAAAAAATACCGGGCGGACCTGATGGAATTGCAGGAGATATCTCCAGCGTATTTGAAAAAATCTACGTCAAAGACTTCATCGCTTCCAAAAGTTTCCGGGGCGACAACGGTTTTTATGATCTAAAGCTGGTTTCGTTTAAGTCTTTAGGAATTGATATTCCCATTGCTGAAGATTTAAGACTGGTTTTGAACCCCTCCATTGAGGGTACTACGGAAATTCCGGTCAGCTTTAGTTACAGTTGGCAGATTTTACGATACCTCAACGATTTTTCCTTCGCCAGTTTCAACGATGCCGTAGACTCACTCATCAATATTCTATTCGATCTACTGCAAGTAGAGCCTGATCAACTTTTACGACAGGCCATCATTGAATTCTACCCTCCTCAAACTGGCATTGCAGATTTTATCAGTGCCTTCAACACCCAATACACCGAAAACCTACAGGCTACTCCGGGGCTTTCCCTGTTCGATCAGATAGATGCCCTGTATGAAAAAATAGAGGAGGACGTGGAGTTGGACATCGTGGAGGTGATCAATGAAGTCATCCTGAAAGCGGATCCGCAGGCGTTAAAAGAAAGACTACAGAGACTCTTTTCGGTCTATCTCGATGACATTGATCAGCGTATTGACGAACTCATCAAACTGAATTACAGTGCCAGCATCAATGAGATCAGTGCCGGCATTCAGTTTCCTAGAAAATGGCTGGTCCCAGTGTATACCGGTGAGCAGGCCGTAGAAGGTTTAGAAATCAACGATCCGCTGCCGGAGTCCTACCACAGCCTGTTGAAGTTCAACGCGGGAAGAATCGTCTTTTCGGATCAGAATGCGTTGGAATTTGATCAACTGAGCACCTTCTCCTTCACCAAATCACAAATCGGGAACACCGGCATGTTGGTGGAGTTCGGTGGCCTGAAGCTCGACCTGAGCAACACCAATAACATCCCGGAGGCCATTGCCGATGGAAGGCCCGATAATTTCAAGGGTGTGTATGCGGAGCATGCGGCTATTACCCTTCCCGAAAAATGGTTTAGCAAGAACGATCAGGCAGGCACTACCGCAGAGATAGTCGGTTCCAACTTTTTGATTGGCACCGGTGGGGTCTCAGGAACCGTGGCCTTGCGAGCCGTAAACCCGGCTGAGCAAAACCCCAAGCTCATCAAAAAGATTGGCCAATCGGGATTTGAGGTCTCCTTCACCTCTTTTGACGTCACCTTCAAGCAAGGGAAAGTGGTCAGTTCCAACATTGTGGGTGGCCTCAAAATACCGAAGCTGAAAGATGGAGACGGTAACGACGCGGAAATCGAGATTGTCGGCAGTTTCAATGAGAACGGGGATTTCAGCATTACGGCCTCCGAAAAAGATGGGTTTGCCCCGCTGGAGATTAAGAAGGTACTCAAACTGTATATCTATTCGCTGGAAGTCGGCTCGGAGGATGGCAAACTCTACTTGGGTGTCAGTGGTCAGATGGCCCTCACCAACCCTACCATCGAGAAATTATTCTGCGATGAGGAGCAGCGCATTCCGCTGCCCAATATGCGGATCTATGAGGATGGCAGCTTTGAAATCGTAGGTGGGCAAGTTCCCATGCCCAGCAGTTTCCGGCTTTGCCTGGGGCCCGTAGACATTAGTGTCACGGGGATCAACCAGGGCAGTTATCAAAGGGAACACAAAGGCGTACTGAGAAAGTACAACTATTGGGGCTTTGATGGATCAATCTCGGTTGATCCACTTGGGATTGAGGCGCGCGGTGACGGCATCAAGTACTACTACACGGTAGATGATGGCGGTACGTACGTGGATACCAATGGCGTAACGAAAACCAAGGAGCGGCACACTTACATCCGGGTGCAGACCATCGGTATCGATCTGATGATTCCCGGGAATGTGAAACCCGAGGCTGCAGCCGCCATTATCAGCGGGTACTTATCGATCCCCGAACCGGGAGAATCTCCGGAATACGAAGGAGGCGTTTCGGTTTCCATTCCCAAAACCGGGTTGAACGTAACGGCCGATATGCGCCTGGCCCCGAAACACCCGGCGTTCATCTTGGATGCCTCGGTTACCCTGGCCACGCCCCTCTTGATCGGATCCACCGGTTTGGCTTTCACGGGTTTTCGCGGTCTCATCGGCTACCGGTACGTAGCCGAGAAGGAAGCGATCGGGCTCAAATCAGGTGAGGATACCTGGTACGATTACTACGTGCACCCCAAACGAGGAATCAACCTCCCGAAATTCAGTGGCCCCAACCAATCCACCAACTACAAAAATCCCGTTTCCATCGGGGCGGGTGCCACCATCACCGCGGCCATACCCAATGTCCTTTCGGTGAGAGCCATGTTCCTGTTTTCCATTCCCAGTCTGTTTATCCTGGATGGCAAAGGGAGCATTCTGGCCCCCGAATACGGTCTGGACGACACCCAGGAGCCGCCGTTTTTTGCCTTCCTGGCAGTGGGTGATAGCTCCATTGAGATTGGCATGGGTGCTGATCTAAAATTGCCTCGGGAGAACGGGGAAATTCTCGCGCTACACGTAGCGATTGAAATGGCGTTCTTCTTCAAGAATCCGAAGGCTTGGTACATCAACGTCGGGACGAAAGAAAAACCCAACCAAGCCCGAATACTCAGCATTCTTGACGGGAAAGCCTACCTGCAGATATCGGCCAAGGGCATTGAAGCGGGTGCCCGGGTAGAATTGAGTATCGATAAGAAATTCGGCCCAGTCCGATTCAAGGCCTGGCTCTTTGGCGAAGTGGGCGGAAAAATCAGTTTCGAACGGTTCCAGATTGGCGGCTACCTGGAGCTGGGTGGCGGCTTCGAAGCTTCACTCTTTGGTGCCAAACTAGGCGCCAGTTTCAACGCCCTGTTTGCGGTGGAAGCGCCGAAACCCTTCCTCATCATTGCCAAGCTCCGGCTCTGTGTGAAGATCAAGATTGCTTTCGTGAGGGTGAAGAAGTGCTTGGAGGTGAAAATCAAGTGGGAGAAATCCAAGGAGCTGGATACCTCACCGATCCGGCCTTTGGCCCCAGCCGACGAAGAAGAGTTTGTGAAAGCCGTGCATATGCTCACCGGTGAAGGCTTTGACCTCCTCAACCTGGGGGAAAGCTATTCCCGAGGGATCTCCGCATTGAACAATGCCCCTATCCTACCCCTCGATTCCTATATCGACATCAAATTCAGCAAGCCTTTGCTACCCAATGCGGTGAGTGATACCATCGGCGGGGTGAACAATGCGCCTGACGGCTACACGGAGCTAATTCCGCCAGAGAAGAACGTGAAGGGTGGCAAAACCATCCGGCAGGTAAAACACACCTATTCGATCGAAAAAATAAGCCTGGAAGCTTGGAATGGCACCGGGTGGGTCCCCTACGACCCCTACGCTTCGGTTACTGCCAAGGAGGCCGAGGCTATCCCAGAACTACCCGCAAACCTAAAACTCGGGCACTGGCAAAAGGACCGCAAGGAATACGATAAAATCCGATTGCTGGCGAGTAACCCTTTCACCTTTGCGGAAAAGGGGGAACCCGGCACCTTCATACCCGAGGAGCTAGGCATTACTGCCTCTACCCTATTCTGCGAGGGACAGGAAAGAGCCGGTCGCACGATCAACTGGCTCAATCGGGACTTGGGAACCCGATTCTATGTTCCGTCTCACGACCCCGATCACTACTATCGCAAAGAAGACCTCTATTTCCAGATTGGCGGAACCTTTGATGTGGCCTTCGGCGACCGAGACGCGGTGGAATACGGGGAAATTGCCAAGAGCTACAGCAACTTTGATTATGCCCGTTCCCTCAAAATAGAGAACACCAATACGATTGCCCTCAAGTTTCCGAACGACGTTCGGGAAGTAACCTTGAAGCTGAGTAGCACCGCACAGGGTGTCTTTTTCCGGTTTTACAAAGCAGTAGTGGCCGAAACTGATTTTCTAGAAGTCGAATTTGAATTGTTACCCGATGGCGAGGTCTACAAAGCCTCTCCCGAGCTTTACCAAGAAGTCATATTCAGCAGTGAGGAGCCCATCGCCAAAGTGGTAATCGATCCTAAGACGGCCAACGAAGACCTCATTGCCGACCTCAGAGAGCAGATCGCGGCCCTGTTTGAAGACTCCTACGACAATACCTTATCGGATGGGGAGGTTGAAATCACAATCCGAGAACCGAAAGATAGGGATGCCTATGACCTGTTGATCTCCCAATTGGAAGAGGCCAGAAACGAAGGTTGCCGGATGGGTTTTGCCCCACCTCGCGGCATAGGTGCGATGCAAATCAAGAGCACCCTCATTGTGGGTGAGGATGCCTTCGGTGAAAACCCTGACGTAACGCCCCCGGCTACCACAGAAACCTGCGCTACCTTCTTGCACGAGGTCAACTGGTTGTCGGTGATCGACTATGAATACAATGTCAACATTCCCGGTCAGGATGCGATATCGGAAGACTTTACGGCAGGGCTAGCGGCCGTGACCAAAGTAGCCGACCCTATCCTGCGGCCAGAAACCAAGTACCTATTATCATTCACCTTGAAAGACACGGTGAACAATGGAGATCGGCAAGGCGCGTGGGACTATCACTATGGTTTCCAGACGGGTAAGCCGCTGGGCCACTACCACCTGGATGACCGTACTAACTACGGCCGAATTGAAAAAGACGGACAAATCATCCACGACAGCGTCATCAACCCGGACAAGTACCCGCTGACGTCGCTGCGTACGTACATCGATTACAAGCGATCCTACCCCAACGCAAACGGCAGTTTGCTCAATGCCAAGCCCCTCTACTACGGCACCGAAGGAGGTGGCAACGAGTTGCGACTCTTCTTTACCCGCCCCTACCTCTACCACATGCTGGATAGCTGGGGAGCGTACAACGGCTTGGGTACCCCAGAAGCATCGATGCAGATCCTCATCAAAGACCCCGTCGAGAAAGTCACGTTCAGTAATCCGCCCAAAACCGAAGAGGAAATCCGAGAAATACCGGGCGGAACCTCCGAATGGACCGAGGATTTGGAGCCACGCAAACCGAAGTTTATCCAGTTCTATGAGAAGATGCTTGATAAACTAGGCACCGAAGATGGAGCAAAATGTATCGTGTTGCCGGGTGATGCGATTATCCCCAAAAGCTTTGAGCGCAAGCTCGTTTTCGAAAACCTGAAACCGCAAAAAATGTACACGGCCATTGTGAACGGTATATACGAGGGCCAAACCGTGGAATTGCACAATTACGTCTTCCAGACCTCGCGGTACAAGAATTTCGCGGA
This sequence comes from Bacteroidota bacterium, assembly GCA_038525885.1. GTDB lineage: Bacteria > Bacteroidota > Bacteroidia > Cytophagales > Cyclobacteriaceae > DMST01. The sequence continues at coordinate 3,511 of JBCBHI010000036.1, read as the reverse complement.
GCAAATCAATAGTTATCTGCTAACGGATGAAGCCGGAAATTCGAAGCAGGCCTTATTCGAAATCGACCTGGATGTATCCACGGAACAGCTGGCAGCGGCATACAGCAATGCCATTGGGAAACCCGATGCCCTGAGTAAGGCTAGAGAAACGCAGGAAGCCGACCTGTTTGACCGCACCATCAACGGGTTGTTAAAGCTTCCGGCACTTCCTCCGGCGGTCACCACCGAGTTGAATGTATTGCGCAATAAAGGAGGCAAAGTAGTGGGCCTGTTGCTAAGGAGCCCTGAGCCCTTCAACGATCCCAAAATCCCACTAAACGTGATAAAAGACACCAAAAAGGACGCGGAAGGCAAGAATACCCTGGGTCTGGGAGTGGTTACAAATACCGGGGTGAATAGTGCATTTAAGACCCTGTACGCCAAGGATTTCTCACAGATTCTGGTGATGAGATATGGAATCAATATCAACGTTGAACGCCTGAAGTTCAAATTCCAGTACCTGCTTTGGAATGGCAGTAATTATGTAACGCAGGATGCTGTGGTGACTGAGAATTTTATTATCAACCAGTAGAACTAAGGAAGATGGAACAGACAAATTTTATCAAGAGACTCGAAGTCGGAGATGGCATATCACAGGATTATGTCGGAAGCATTTATAACCATCATTACTTTTCTATATGGGACAGTCTCAGTAATGAGTGTCTGCTAATTGAAACGGACGAAGACTTAGTAGAGACCGCTTCACTACCAATCAAGATTGATGATGCAAGAAATCTGAAACTAGTTAGTATTTGTAATGCTGATGGTCAAAATAAGCTGTTAGGTGGGTACGAACAAGGACACGACACACCAATTATTCTTAAAATAAACATCCTTGGAGAGATAGTCTGGTCTAAAAGGTATGACATAGTTCCCCTTGAAAATCCGAACCCTGGTAATATTTCGACTTTAACCTTGGGCCCTAATTACCTTATTAAAGCGATCCATGAAAACAAGTTTTTAATCTATGGTATAGGAGGTCATTATCTAATCACTATTGATGCGGAAGGATCTGTGGCGAATACAATTGTATTCCCTTTTGATCGTCGAAGGATAACAGACCTGTTTATTACTGAAAATAAGATTATTGTCAGTTTTGGATCAAACGCAACACCAGCAGGGCTAGCATATTTCGACTTTGATCTAAACGTGTCAAACTATTTGATTTTCAAGTTGGCATCGACCCCGAGTAAGTCGTTAAGAAGTATGGGCATGTCTATTCTTGATGGCCAACTGACTCTTATGTTTGCAGAGAAAGGTAGTGGTTCAACTGACAGAATTCATTTTATACAACTTGATATATCGCATGTGCTGCCGACCACCTATACTAGTACCTACTTTATTGAAGAAAAAAGTAGAGTAAACAAGCCACTGTTGTCTGCGGGCAATTTGATCTTCAAAGTTTCACAACATGAATTAGGAAACCATGTGCTCCACAAATTTGACAGGCAGCTAAACCATATAGACTCCAAACTCTTCCCAGATTTGAGATCTTTTGGAATGATACCCAACGATATCAATGTAGGTAGCACATCAATACTTTTTTCAGCAGCGATTGAAAATCACAGTAAGGTCTTCGTCAAATCAGATCACGATATCTTGTCTTTTAGTTGTCTTCAGAGAAGTCAATTTTCAGAATCATTAACTCTTGAAACCACTAAAATTAACGGACAAAATGAATCCACTGACTTGGTTGCGCCTATAAATCGGGTGAATGTAATTGACCTTACTGCAACAAATAGTACTCATCAATACCAATATTACTTCAGCAGAGTTTGCCCTGAAGTTTCGATAAGTAAGAATAAAAGTACCATATCAGCTAGTCCAGAACGAATAGCTGCAAATGGTGAAACCACCAGCGTTATAACCGTAGAACTTCGTGAAGAAAATAATGACTTGATTGTACAAGAAAACTATCAAGTAAAAATAAGTACTACAAAAGGTTCTATTTCAGAAACCACTAGGCTGCCAAACGGAAAATTCACAGCAGTACTTACATCAGCAAGTCATACAAGTACTGCTATCGTAACCTTTACAGTAGATGGAGTTGTATTTAATAATCGTGTAAGGGTTGAGTTTACAGGACCAATACCTATCGCTGAAACAACGTCTCCTCAATCCCCCCATATCTACCTGCAAGCCGCAGGCTCCACCGGAACCGACGGATCGGTAGCCGGAAACCATCTGCGGTGGGCCTTCCTAAACAAGCTGGGCAATCAACACCTGCCGAAAGGTAACTATGCGACCAATCAACTGAACTTCAACAAACCGGATGATTTCGTAAGAATCTACCGCGCACCCTATCTCAAAAATCAAGTTACGATTGACCTCAGCACGCCCCCACAACTGGTGGACCGTGCCAATCATCTGTGGCGCTATGAAGTGGATGGCAATAAGTACCACGTGCATTTCCGCAATACGGCCCAGTTTGAAACGGTGCGGGCATCGGTCGATCCGCGAGCAAACCCCACAGGATTTATCCAGCAATACGGTGCGAACCTGATTGAGGTGGAATCACGAAATGCGCTAGCCTTTTCGGCGGAAGTGGTGACTTCTGGTTCTGGAACGGGTCGCAGCTTAAAAACGGAATTGCTGGCCGTAGAGGAGAATAAACTGAGCGCCACCCAACGACTGATAGCCCGCAAAAGCTTTGGCACCAGCCAACTGAACAACACCTACCAGGTAGCAGAGAACATCAAAAGCATTCGCTTTGTACCAGAAGGTGGTGCAGTGCCGAGCGCGGTTCATTTTGAGCTTTACAGCGATCAGGTTGCCACGGGCAACACCAACCTGAGCTGGGTGTCCATAGGTGAATTTGCGCTTACGAAAGACGATGCCACTGCGTTGGATCGGCTGGAGCAAGAAGCGGATACCATCCACGGTAGCTGGCCCCGGTATACCAACCAAGCGAAGGTGAATGTAGATAACTACCGAGACCGCTGGAATGGCCCTAGGGACGCGGAGGACAGAAACCTGAAAGATCTGGTAACGCAGTACATCAGTTTGAGCGATGGCCCCAATCCGAAAAGCCTAGAGGTGTATCCGGCAACGGCGAGTGGTGAAACGGAAGTGATCGAAGATCAGGTGGAGTTGTCCAACTTTGACCTGCTGTACATCAACTCCATCGATTACCACAACGCCAGAATGCTGGGCTTAGCGGCCATCGATGCGTTTACTGAAGACCAAAAGTTTATCTACCTGGCAGAATACCATACCAACGGAGATTTGGGAGATGGCCAAGGTGCTCGCCCGGTTCAGCATGTATACGTCTCGCTCCCAACCGGAAAGTCCGATGAACGCCTACCGTTGGGGGTAAATCTAGCCTCCATCACACCCGGAGTACCCACCATCGATCGGGCGGTACCGCTAACGAACCCGGAGGGCTACACGCCTGACGGTAAAAAACGATTCCTGTCTTTATACACGGATGAGCTGCCCGATCGATGGTGGGTACTCCGGGTGTGATGGAGGC
>JBCBHI010000035.1:0-14712 GCA_038525885.1 Bacteroidota bacterium | reverse complement strand
CCGCTATTAGCGAAGCCAGAATATCCTCCGGCTGCTCCTCCAGCTCCATACGCTGACGACCCTCAAGATACCGGGGACGCCCTTTGTGAAGGCCCTGAAGGCGAAGGAGGTGCTGATGGATGCGATAGAGGGGATAGTGCGGAAGCGTATGGAGCTGGAGGAGCAGCCGGAGGATATTCTGGCTTCGCTAATAGCGGCCCGGGATGAGGAGGGGAAGCCTCTGGATGTAGAGACAATTACGCATGAGGTGCAGGTGCAGCTGTTTGCCGGGCATGATACTACGGTGACGGCACTCACGAATTTGCTACTGATGCTGACGAGCCAGCCGGAGGTGGTGGCGAAAGCCCGGGAGGAGGCTGAGGGGCTACCGACGGAGCTGACGCTGGAGGATATAAAGGGGCTGAGCTACATACCGATGGTGATCTATGAGAGTATGCGCTTGCAACCACCGATACAGAGTGGGTTCCGGGTGGCGATGGAGGATATTGCCTACCAAGGGTACCGAATACCGAAGGACTGGACGGTGGTGGTTAATATATTTTCGGCACACCAGCAGGACAGCTGGACGCAGCCGCTTGAGTTTGATCCGGAACGAATGAACCCACACCGGGCGGAGCAGAAAACGGAGCAAGGGAAGTTTATCCCGTTTGGTGGCGGGCCACGCATCTGCCTGGGGCAGCACTTTGCGATGGTGGAAATGAACCTGGTATTGGCAATGTTTTTGCGCCGTTTCAACTTTAGTCTGCAACCAGGGCAGAACTTGAAAATGAACTATTTGCCTTTCCCGCTGCCGAAAAGTGGGGTGGTATTAAAAATAGAAGCGAGAAGATAGAAGTGAGAATTGAGAAGCGAGGTGGCCATTCTTTGGGGATATGGAGTCTTGGGGGAGTTAACAGTTAATAGTTAAAAATTAATAGTTAACAGTTTTTCCAGTTCACCGGAGGGAGCCTTATTGCTTACTATATACAGGAGGGAATGGAAGGGTGGATGGTGTGCAGGTTTTCTGCAGGGAATCCACCCTCCAAATTCGAACCTTAGGATCTCCTACTCTAGAGATTGAGTACGTACTGCCGGAGGCTGTCTTCGCTGGCTAGTTGTAGCTTCTTCTTCAGGCGGTTTAGATTGGTTTTGACGGTGCCTACTTCTACCCCGGCCATTTGGGCGACCTCTTTGTTGTTCATGCCTAGCTTGATGTAGGCGATGAGCCGTAGGTCGTTGGCCGTTAGGTTGTCGGTACGCTCCTTTACTTTGTTGAAGAAGTCGGTATGAACGGCCTCGAAGTGGAGCATAAAGCTGTCGTCGGAACGGTCCTCTTGCAGGGCGCGAGATAGCTTGCGCCGCAGCCGCACAAAGGTATCGTGCTTGCGGAGGTCGGCTTCCTCGCCCAGGGTGTCCAGGTCGGCCTGCATTTCCGATAGGAATTGCATGCGCTCCTTGCTCTGCAGGGCCTGTACGCTGAGCTCGCGCTCTTTGAGGTCTAGCCGCTCCTGCATGAGGCGCTGGATCTCTTCGTTTTGGCGCAGAGAGGCCTGTATGGTGGTGCTGAGCACCAGGGCGGCGTTGACCCGCGCGGTGAGCTCCAGGGGATTGTACGGCTTGCGGATATAGTCGATGGCTCCGGCCTCTAGTGCCTCTTTCAGGTCCTCAGCACTGGTCATAACCCCGGTAGCGATGACCACCGGTATGTCTTTGGTAGCCCGGGTGGCTTTGAGCTTGAGGGTAAGATCAATGCCGTTCATGAGGGGCATGGCCCAGTCGGAGATGATCAGGTCTGGAATTTCGGCGGCGGCCACCTCGTACCCTCGCTGCCCGTTGTGGGCAAACAGGATGCGGTAGGGGCGGTCCTTGAAGTAATCCATGATTACGTCCAGGTTGTTGTCGTCGTCATCTATGACCAGTATGGTTTGTGGATTATTATCAGCGTTCATTTGTGTATAAGATTTGTAGGTGAATACATCCTACTCCACGGTATCTCCGGTGGGAGAGGGGTGTAGCAGGGTTTGGTACATGTTGGTCTCCCAGTGGCGCGCAGCGCGGATTACGGTCTGCTTCCATTGGGCTAACCGGTCTGGGGTATCGGGCAGTTGGCTAAGCAAGCTCCGGATTTTGCCTGCCTCATACATAGATACTCCGCGGAGTTGTTCGGCAATGGGTGCTACTACGGCCCACTCCTCGGGCAGCAACCGGGGCAAAACGGCTTCCTCCACCGGGGATTCGGCGGTAGCTTGCGGGGGCCTTACTTTCTGGCCTTTTTCCAGATCGAAGGAGAAGGTGGAGCCCTCGCCCAAGGCCGAGCGAACGCCTATTTCGCCTCCGTGGGCCGTAACGGCCAACTGGCAGAAGGTAAGCCCCAAGCCGATGGAGCGCGCACGGCCGGACTTGCGCGCGGCGGCTTGGTAGAACTTGTCGAACACGTGAGCGGCCTGCTCCTGGCTCATTCCGGCGCCCATGTCACTCACGGATACGGTAATGCGCCCGTCCTGGCACTCCTCTGCCTGGATGGAGATGGTCTGGCCTAACTCTGAGTACTTGATGGCATTGGTAAACAGGTTCATGAATACCCGCAGCAGGATGTCCTCGTCGGCATGTACTACCAAGGTAGGGTCTACCTGGTTTTTGAGCTGGAGGCTCTTGGCCCGTAGGAGCAGCTCTACTTGAGTAGCGGCCTTGGCGACTACGCCCCTAAGCACCAAGGGGGTAGGTACCAGTTCCATTTGGGCTTCTTCGAACTTCTGCACGTCCAGCATGTTGCCCACCATCTGCAGCATGGTTTGCCCGGCCGCCTTCAGGGGCTGAGCTTTCCCCCCAATGTTGGGGTCTTCGGATACTCCCAGAATAATATTGAGAGGGTTTTTGAGATCATGGGCGATCATGTGGGTGAGGTCCTCCTTGTACTGCCCTAGCCGTTTGAGGTCCTCGTTGCGCTCGGCCAGCTCCTGGGTGCGCTCGGCTACCTTCATTTCCAGCACGTTGCGCTGTTCTTCTACCATTTCTAGCCGTTGCAACTGCAGCTCGTTGCGCCGGCGCTGGCTCAGGTACCGATACCCAAAGAAGGCTAGTACGACTACGGAGATGCCACTCACGACGGCCAATTGGAAAATCCGTTTTTTCTCGGCCGCAAATTGCAGCGCTTGTTTATCCTTTTCGTGTTCCAGCCCGGTGGCCTCTAGCTTATAGGCATAGCGCTCCGTGAGTAGGTTCAGGTCTTTGATAAACAGGCGGTTGGAGTAGTCAATCTCCATCTGGCGATACTGCTCTGCCGCTTGGTAGTCCTGTTGGGCATTGGCAATTTCGGCCAGTGTTTCGGTAGCCTCTTTGGCCCGGCTTAGGGAGTTGACCTCATCGGCGGCTAGCAAACTCTGTTCTCCATACTCGATGGCCTGCGAGTATAAGCCCAGTGCTAGCAAGGATTTGGCCAGCCCGTTGGTCATTTGAGAGTACAGGTCTACGTCATCGTTACGGTCCATCAGGTCTAGCCCTACCTCGTACGACTGGCGGGCCTGCGCATACTTACCCCAGGCCAGGTATACATTGCCGAGGTCTTTCCGGTTTACATACTGCCCCCGGTAATTGTTGGAGCGGATGCGAATGTCCAGCGAAAGTTGAACGTGTTCCAATGCCTCGGCATGCTGCCCCAAATCTGAGAGCGCCCGGCCGTAGTTGAGGTAGAAGTACCCCAAAATATTATCGTCGCTTAGCTCCTCTGCCAAGGGCTTGAGCTGTTTCAAATATTCGAAGGCTTCGGCGGGTCTACCCAGATAGAGGTTGAGGTTGGCTACGTTCATGTAGCCGTAGCACTGCTGCTTTAGGTTGTCTTCTTCCAGGGCCAACTCCAGCCCCAGGAAGTAGTAGTCCATGGCATCCTCATAGTACCCCATGTTACGGAATGCCACTCCGGTGAAATTGTACGCGTTGATCAAGGCAAGCATGTCCTTTTGCTCGGTGGCGGCCTCTACAGCCTGTAGCCCAAAATCCCGACTTTCTTCTGCGTCGATCGCACGCAGTTTCCAGGCCAGTTGATTGAGGACTTGAGGTCGCTCCTCTGGCGTAGCAGTAGGTAGGAGAGCCCGCAAGGAATCGATCTGGGCAGCGGCAGGCCAGCCCACGCTGAATCCTATCAGTCCAAGGAAAATAGCTTTGTATTTGATCATTTCTCGTAGCAGTTAAACCCGAGTTTGGTTATCCAAAGTAACGACTTTGTGCGCAATCGGATACCCGATTTGGGTTCCTTTTGTTGCGGGTCTGCTATCTTGGGTTTGTTCATAAGGGTTTGATAATAAGTGGTTTGTGGTTTTCTGTGCTATCCTTTTTCTGTTGGGGTGCTACCCAATAACTACCCTGTGGGCTATCTAATCGCTACCCCCCATATCACTGTTTTCAGGGAGGGCCCACCGTACCTTTACTCAAACAAAGAATGACTATTTGTGCCTCATCATGGAGAGGTGCTAGCCCGACAAATATCCGAGACGGGCAGTACAGTATCGAGGATGATGGGCGCATTTCCATACAAAAGGATTAAACCTATTGACTATGATGCGTTTACTTTTTTGGAAAAGAAACTACCGGAAGTTGTATGGTCAAAATATTGACCGCCTTCGCAAGTTCTTTTTTTACGGATGTGGTGATTTTGACCAGTCAGAAGAGATGGCCGAAAATGTGATGTGGCATTTGCGGCATTACGGCAGGATTTTTAGTTATCAGGGGGCACAGAAGTATTTGTATATAGAAGCCAGAATGGTGGCGGCTCAGCTTCAGCTAGATCAGTATAATACTCACTTTGACACTTCCCCTAAGCCATTGCCATTGGGCGTGGAGGACGAAAACTCGACCTACCCTGCGGAAGAGTATCTGGAAGCTGCCTTTTCCCACTTATCCTTACGGGTGCGTCAGGTGTTTCTATTCCATAGGCTTGATAAGCTAAGTATGGAGGAAATTGCCAGCACGGTTGGGATCCCTGTGGACCAGGTGGAGATAGCCTTGGCAGAAGCTAAGCACCGGCTACAACAGTCTATTCCTAAGGCTTCATAAGGGGGCTTTTCCTTTGAGGGGATTTCTGTAGGGCGGGGAGCATGCTCCCCGCCCTACAGAAATCCGAAGGTTTGGCCTGATCCTTTCTGTCCTGGCATCACCTAACAATTTGGGGCCCTTTCCGTGCCGGAAAGGACTGATGTATATTGGTGACTAGATTGGGTTACCACTTCTTCCCTAGGGCCAAAGGCTAATTCGTCAGCGATTGGCCTTTTTGGGTTAGGATTAGGAGTATGGTATCGTGGCCAAGCTTCACTCCAATTCATTGGAAGGTAAGGAATGCTTAGGTGGCCTCCTCCACACCAAAATGCTGCACTGCGTAGGTTGTTGGTGTCGCTTCGCTCAAACATCGGAATCCCGAACGACAACAACGGCGAGTCTTGCCGACCCATCTTCTCACCCCTCCAGTCATCTTGACGTAAGGAAAGATCTAGGTGGCTTCAGCTCAAGTGCCTTTTGCTATGAGCTAAGGTTGGGTAAGCCTCTCCAAGGCTTGTTTGTGGGGTAAGTTGTTGGTGACGGGCTCACCGCCCTTAAACACCAACAACGGCGAGGAATTGGTTTACCTCCTTCAAGGCTTGCATGCTGCGTAGGTTGTTGGTGGCGCTTCGCTCAAACACCAACAACGGCATGTATGATGCAGGGGCGGGTAGCCATTATTATAACATCGGCATCCCGAACGAAAACAACCGCGAGGGTACAGTGTGAGTGTGAGCGCGAGTAGGGAGAATTTCCAGGTACGAGGTACGAATAAGGCTATCAAGCATTCATTACCGCATTGCCACATTTCCGAATTAGCACATTATCGCAAAGCTACTCCCATTGTCACCTTACCGCAATTTTACCCCGAGGAACTCGAAGGGTAGCACATTTTCTCATCATTTCATCGGTTCATTTGCTCATCAATTACCCCCTTTGCCACCCTCTTAGGTGATTTTTTGACTTCCCTCAGGGTAGCCCATGCTATCCTTTTGCTACCCTGTTTTGGGGGTGTGCCCCCCATTTGTCTTGGCTAACTGTCTGATAGTCAGAGCGCAGGTGATTCAGGGATAAGGCTGCTCCCAGAATACAGTGATACCCTTTTGCTACCCTATGCGCTACCCCTTTGTCACCCTACGAAATGGAGCTACTTCGCAGCCCATCCGTGACATTTGGTATCAGGATTCAGAACAAACACGAGCGTATTCGATGGCAAAGCATACTAATCAACAATCTATAAACACCGAGAGGCGCAGTATGCGCTTCGATCCTAAGCAACTGTATATCACAACACACAACAGAAAAGGAAATACGATGAAACAAACACAAATGAACCAACACACCGGGCAGGGCACCAGTAAGGTGCTCCTGCTCGGCCTTATTGTAGGGCTATTGGCATTCAGTCAGGTGGCCAAGGCGCAGACTTTTAGTAATGAGAGAATAATTATCAATGACGATTTCACTGCATCCGATGTTGAGATCCTGTTTTATGGTAGAGATGCATCTACACTACCTCATAGTTGGACGCTTAAACAAGAGAAGGATGACCAACAATTCTACTTTAACTATGCCTACAACTTGTTTGGCTCGGGGGCTTACAATAATGATGCTTTTATCCTAAATGGAGAAGGCCGATATACCGTCAATAGCATCAGCGGTCAAAGTGCCTATGGTGCCTTTACCGTGGATGGCTCTACCATGTTTAGGGTAGGGCTCAATACCAGCAACCAAGGGTTTGTGTACAACCAAAACAATGCCCCCATTCTGTTTGGTACCAATGCTACGGAGCGCATGCGTCTTGACGCTTCCGGTAATCTTTTGATTGGCGCTACGGGTACGGCATCTGGCCTCTTGCACGTAAATGGAACTAGTTATATGGACAACGGCATCATCTTCGGGAACACGGAAGGGGCGAATTTTGGTGCTTGGGATGGTTCAGTTTACACTACCAATCCTACCGAGGCAACTCTAATATACGATGCCAACTGGGAACATGGGACCGGTGGTGAGTATCCTGTGGCTAGCTACTTTGTAGACGGTACGGGCAATGATGATGATATTGGCGGTTTTGCCTTTTGGGGCGGCAACGTAACCAAGGAATGGGAGCACATACTGACTACCTACAATATGCGCTATCTGGTAGGGGATGTATATTCTATGGATGTAGAGGCAGGCCTAAATGTAGGCGGAGATTACACTTCTACCTCAGGTAATATCACAACCACCAACGGAACTATCACAGGTAATGCCCTAAGCAGCACTACTACCTTGACCACAGGAGACGATATCACTATGAACGCCTCCGATAACACCGCCGCCCTTTACTTGAATAACAACGACAATAGCGCAGGATTAGAAGTGAGACTGAGTGGGAATTCGGCCTACCTTTGGAATGAAACGAGCGGTGGAATTTTGTTTGGCTCTGACGATACCGAGCGCATGCGCCTCCGTACTAACGGTCAGCTAGCCATTGGCTCCAATTCTTTTAACAGCAGTAGCCTTGCCCAATTAGGAGTAGAAGGCACCTTTCACGCCACTGATTCTTCTACCATTGGTACGGCCACTACTGATGCCAACCTCACCGTATTTGGTACGGCCTTCGTTAAGAATCTCTACATAGATAAAAATGAGGCTTGGGCGGACTATGTGTTCGAAGAAGGCTACGAGCTGCGCTCCTTGACGGAAGTAGAAAGTTTCATCGCTGAGAACGGCCACCTGCCCGACGTAATGAGTGCGGAAGAAGTAGCCACCCAAGGCTACGCCCAAACGGAGGTAAACGAAACCTTGCTGCGCAAAATAGAGGAGTTGACTCTCTATAGCATTGACCTAGAAAAGGCCCGGGCCGAGCAAGCCACAACCAACGCTGCTCAGCAAGACAAAATCAACGCTTTGGAAGCCAGCAACGCTGAGTTGCGGGTGATGTTGGAAACCATCCTGACGCAACTGGATCAGGAATAAGCATCTGCTAAAGATTTCCTGGATTTGTGGGGGTGGGGTTTTCTGTAGGTAGCGTAGCATGCTACGCTACCTACAGAAAACCGAAACTACCTCTGAAGCCCAAAAACAGCGATTTGCCTCGCTGACCAGGGAATCTATATGCTTTTCAGAACGGGAGACACCTATAAATCCCCTCCTTACCAAGGAGGGGTACCCGAAGGGTGGGGTGGTTTAACCTTATCGATAAGAAAAAACCCCTTCCGGCCTCCGGCCTCCGGCCACCTTCCCCTGAAAAGGGGAAGGAATAAAAGAGATCTCCCCAAAAACTGACTTCTTATGAAAAGAAACATACAACATGTAGCCCGGGCCCTGCTGCTGACGCTTCTCTGCGGAGTGTTTTGCATGCTACAGGTGCAGGCACAAACCCATGAGGTCTTCAACGACCTGGAGGACGTGGTGCTCGCCGAAATTGGCGGCGACACCGTGGCCTTTGTGAGTAGCTTCGGTACGGACGTGACCGAAATCTCTGCCAGTAGTGGCAGCAACACCGGCTCTACCTTGTATCTGGGAGACGTACTAGACGGGGACCTGGATGGAACGGCCTTTGAGCGGCTATACGTCTTTATCGATCCGCAGTTTACGACCAATACCCATGATTTTGATGCTGCTAATACGGCCATGGTCTTTGGTGACTATGATGCGGCTCGGTCGGTGAGCGGCTTTACCGCCTCTAGCCAAGAATACCTGAGCCAGATAGACCTGACCTGGAGTGAGGTAAGTGGTGCCGACGGATATTTGATCTTCCGTGAAGATCAAGAAGGCCCTTGGCCGCTGGCGGTTATGGAAGGCCAACAGCTCACGTCCTATTCGGATGCTGGGCTAGATGTATTTCAATTCTACACCTACTACATCATCCCCTATACCCTTACGGGACCTGATTACTACTTAGGTTCTATGAGTATGGTAACTGGGCAGACCCGCGGATTTGCTTTTACGGCAACCGCCACTAGTGAGGCTACGGTAGCCTTTACTTACGATTTTGATAACCACCTGCTGATCGGACTCGACCAGCAGTCGGCCTACGTAGAGGTAACAGACCTTACGTTGGGTGAGGTAGTGTATGGGGACGACCTTACGCTCACGGACATTGCCGAAAATGCACTGCTGTTTGACTATGCGGTGGATTTTTCGGGTGACGATACCGGAGGAGTATATGGTGAAGCCAATTTGGGTTCGCTTGACACTTGGACCGCTGAAATGTGGGTGTACCTAGACGAAGCAAACCGGGGGGCCTACCCTTATTTGCTGGAAGATGGGAATATGCGCGTGCGTATAGACGGCAGCGAGCGGTTGGCGATTCAGGGTTGGGGAGACAATCTGCGATCTGAAAGCCTGTCGAACGACTGGGGTAGCTGGGTTTTTCTAGCTGTATCGTATGACGGAAATGAGATCCGGGCCTATAAGAATGGAGCACCCTTCCAGATGTTCAACAACAGTACGAATGGACCTCTGCAAGATGCCAACGAGGCTGCAGGTGCAGGATTGAGCAGTCCCCTCACCATAGGGCAACCTGCCAGTGGTGGAGGTACCTGGTCAGATAACTTTCACGGAGCTATGGGCATGGTACGCTTCTGGGACCGTGCACGTACGCCGGACCAAGTAGCGCAAGACTATGAGGATATCTACGATGCAGCCGTACCGGGTCTGCTAGCCCAATGGACCTTCAGTGAAGAGTCAGTAGCCCTGCCGGATGACATTCATGGAAACATTCTTACGCTGGGGACTACCAACAACACTTATCCAGTACGGTGGAGCCCTGCCTACGAGTTTGTAGATGCGGACTTGCAAAAAAGCATGGAAATCTGGCTGGAAGCCCCAGCTACGGACGGGATGATCCGCAACTATGAGTTGACGGTATACGAATCGGGAAGTGGCCGGGTACTGAGCAGCGGGCAGGACGACGCCACTTTTACTCATCCTGGAGCCCCGAGTGTGGTGGTAGCCGAGCATTCCGAGACTCCTTATCGGCTAGACGTGACCGTAACACCTGTGAGTGAGAAAGCGGACCGCTACCAAGTGTACCGAGAAACGGGGGATGAATCTCTATTGCTGGGTACTTATAACCTCACTGCTAATGAGGCAGGTACCTACGATCCTTTTGTGGTATCGGACGAATATGCCTACGGTAGCAGTACTTCTCTGGTGGGAGGTGACGAGGTAACCTACGTAGCTACCCCGGTGTATACGGCCATGGAACGGACTCAGGTGGATGTCGATAACCAAGGACAGAGCGCTTCGGTCGCTACCTTGGATTTTCTTACCTCGGTGGCTCCTAATGCAGAGCAAAGCGGTATCACCTTCACCTGGGACGAAACGGTACTGACCCAATCGGGATACGATACGCTGCGTCTGGAACGTGACGGTCAACTCCTGGCCTATGTACCTACCGATGCGGGTAGCTTTACGGATACCCTTATGCTATTTGGGGTGCCCTATGCCTATACCGCAGTAGTGGTAGAAAATGGAACTGAGAGTTGGGCCCAGTCCGACTCTGCTCAGCTAGATCCTAACGGAGCCATTTTCGGTACGGTGATTTCGGCCACCGGTGATTTTGTGCTGCCTCAGCAGTCTTTAATTCTTACCAATGCCGATGACGGTGCGGTGCTGAGCCAAACCACCACTGACGCTTATGGGCAGCTCCAAATCAGTGGGTTGTATTATGGCCTGAGTCAGTCATTTGCTTTCCAGAGTAGTAGTCAAGCTACGGTAGACCATGAAGAGCTCTGGCTTACCCGGCAAGATTGGGAGGTAGCGTTGGGCTACATCACGTACGACACCACGTTGGAAGAGACAGCTGCCACTGGTATGGTAGATAGCTTGGAGGTAAGCAATACCACGGCCGAAAATGCCTTGTACCTAAGCTGGGATGCAACCACACCCGCCGGAGGCGAAACAGTATTTACCAATGTATACCGGGACGATACGCTGATCGCGATTGTGGCGGATCAGACTTCTTACACGGACTGGTACGCTACTTTGGGTACTACCCATACCTACCGGCTGCAAGGTTACTTCTACGCGGCCGACGGTAGCACTTTGTACGTCCAAAGTACGGAGGATCAGCAAGGCGACCTGCCCTCGCTAAGCCCCATCAACGATTTCTTGGTACAAGCCACAACCGACGGTATCACCGAGGTTTCCTGGAGTTATGCAACTGAGGCCCTAGTGAGCACTTTTGAGATCACTCGAACCAACGTATCGACCAGGGAAACCTATACCGTGGCGGAAGTGGGTCACCAAACGGGGGATGCTGCCTACCATCTTTTGGATAGCTTAGGATATCCTGGGGCGAGTTACACGTATGGCATTACGGCCCATACCCTTCCCGGAGAGGCTAGTGAGCTGGCTACCGACGCTGTAGCATATCCTACCGTAGCCATTGCTGAGCTGTTGAATATAGATGCGAGTTATAGTGTTCCCTCCGCCTTTGGAACTGACCTGCGCATCTTCCTGGAAGATGGGGTTAGAACCTTGCCCAATTGGGACGGTTTGGTAATGATTACTGAAAATGAAGAAAGCATCCCGCTGGAGAAATTTGGTGCGTATTACGACGAAGAAACGCAGAGTGTAGGGTATGATCTGTTACTTTGGAACTACCCGACCACCCCTGCTGCTGCGGGTTCGGTTGAACTAGCGGCCTACAAGCATACCGACGAAGGTCTATTTATCTCGGACCGTACTACCGTAGTTTATTCAGGAGCTTCGGTTCCCGATCCGAGTACGGCCGTACCCACCGAGCCTATGCTGGCTACCAACGACGCTACCTTGCAACTGCCCGTACTCACGGTCTCCAAGGATGCCCGGGGCAAAGTAATGGTACAGTGGACCTACCCGGAGTATACGGAAGTGACCTTCCGGCTGAGCTACCGCGAGATGGGAGCTACCGACTGGACTACCGAAACCTTGCCCAATGAACAACGCGCCTGGTTGCACGAAGACCCTGCGGCGGCTACCATGGAGTATCTACTACTAGCCGACTACGGTAACGGTGAGCTGAGTGGGGAAGTATGGGACTATGGCGTGGCCCGCAAGTACCAGCAAGTACAAGGCTACGTACGCGATGCCGAGCGACTACCCCAGTCCAACGTATGGGTAGGCTTGGAAGATCACTGGACGTTGACGGACAGTGCTGGATTTTACCGATTGGAGGACTTAGAGCTACCCAATGGAAACTACGATATAGCCTACTTCGTACCCGGGCTCGACGGTTACTTGCCCATCGATATTACTCTGACCGATGAGCAGCAGGTATATAACGTTGATATCGAATCAGAATTTACCAACCGGATCATGCAGGCTAGCGACGAGGTAGCCGAGGTATTTGCTGTAACCGGTTATGCTGACCCCGTGAACCTAACCAACGAGGTGCGCTGGAATATGAACAACACCATGTATACAGGAGTAAAGGTGTACGAAAACACGGGAGAAAACGAAGTAGCGGACCTTCGGAATGGCGCTACGTTGCTCTTTACTGATTCGCTTACTAGCAACAACGCGGGTAGTGGACTCTACTGGGTACGCCCTTACCTGACCAACGCTATGGGCGAGCTGGAATTCAATGATGAGGGATCACTCACGCTGGAAGATCTGGACTATCCTGTACTAACGGCACCTACTTATGCAGATGCCTTTAGCAATGAGGAAGACGGTACCGTAGTCCTCACCTGGGCGCACGAGCGCAACAACGTAGACGGGTACTTGATTTACCGTAACGACTACTTGTTGGGTGACGTATCCGCGGATTCGTCAAGCACCTTTACTGACGAGGTAGGTTTACCCCAGCAGGTGTACCGCTACAGCATCTACAGTTACGTAATGCGTGGCAACGAGGTAGTTACCTCTTTGAACCCCATTACGCTGGATGCAGTGTATCCTTCTCCCGGTAACCTGACGGCTGCCACCGTGAATTCGGTACTGGTAGAAGGTACCGCCCTAGATGAGAATGCCCTTGCTATCTCTTGGACCTATCCTACCCAAGCCAATTTGGATGGCGTAGTGATTTACCGTGGGCTGGACAGCATCGGTACCGTGGCGTATCCTGCCACCGAGTTTATCGACTACGAAGGGCTGCCTGAGACCTATTCGGTGTACACTTTGCGCAGCTACGATGAGCGTGACGGAACTAACTACTATGCCAGCGGCATAGAGGCTACCGGAGTGTTTCCCCAGTTGCAAGTACCTACCCTGGTGGTAACCCACCCTCAGTTTGATTCAGTTACCTTCGACTGGACGTATCCTCAGCATGGAGTTGAGTTCTTCGACTTGTACGTCATCAACGATACCCAAGCCGATACGGTACTCAGCACACAGGTAAGCCATGTTTCGGACGCTTATACAGATCTGTTTAGCGAAGGCATCTCAGGCCACGACTACACCGTAGCCGTACGGGCCGGAGCCGAGCGCAACGGAGCTACCTACTACTCAGAAGAAGCTACTGCTTCCTTGACTCACTTGGTACTGCCTACCCCGGTAATGGGCATCGCCTACACCACCGGTGACCAGGACGCTACCCTTACCTGGACCATGGAAACCGAGCGCATGGAAGGCTGGAATCTGATAGTAACCCTGGATGGTAACGAGAAGGTAAACATAGACCTGCCCGCCAACCAGCGTGAATACGTATACACGGCTGATTTTTCAGAATTACAAAGCTTGGGAATAAATGGGGGTACGGTAGAGTTCATCTTGACGGCTCATCAGGATGAGCAAGGAGGTACCGCTACTATGGAGACCGCCACTGCCACCATGGCGCTGCCTGATGCTACCTATTACGTGGGTAACTTCGAGGCGTCAGACGGTTATGCTAACTCCGTATTGCTTTCTTGGAACACGCCAAGCAATGCTGCTGGCCTCACGGGCTATACCTTGAAACGGGACGGCGAAACCCTTACTACCCTGGGGGTAAGTGAGGTAAGCTATGCCGATGAAAATGCCTACCCTGGCGTATCTCATATCTACAAAATGGAAGCTGTGCATGGCAGTGATACCTATGCGGCTACCACGCGTGGGGGCATCTTAGGCGATGGACTCATCACGGCCCAAATATTCACGGAACTGGGGCTACCTCTGGAAGGAGATTCGCTGATCATCACGGCTACCGTGAATGGGATCCCCTACGCAGATACTGCCTATGCGGATGCGGATGGTAAAGTGTACCTGCGCAATCTCGCCTACGATGATGAAGGTATCACCTATATCATCGCCCCTGCGGGCAACCTGGCCGACTATGATATAGCTAGCCGGGAGCACAATTTGAGTTTATCTGCCACTCAAGGGTCTGCTGGAGTATTCTACAACATCCTTTCCCGGGATTTGGTAGGTACTATCGCCAATGTGAACTGCACCAACGGCTGCGGCCGGGATAGTGTAGAAGTCATCCTGTACGGTAAACTCATCAGCGGAGAAACGGAAACGCTGGACGAAGAGAAAACTGACTTCGACGGACAGTTCGTATTCGAACTGCCTTACTACATGGACGAATATGAATCCTTCATCCTGGAGGTGAACAACCAAGCTACCGACGGGACCGGGGAAGCCATGTTGCCCTTTGGGTACTATTTGGGTACCGAAGCAGCGCACGAGGTAGACGATACGGATTCTACTCTCACCGTGACCTTACCCGTAGCAGACCTGAATCAGGTAGATGAGTACCCGCTGGCAATTTTCACCTTCAGGGCTTGCCCAATGCTATCGGTGATAGCCAGCGGG